>DATFVP010000307.1:0-5667 GCA_035260285.1 Methyloceanibacter sp. | reverse complement strand
TCGCGGCAGGGCCTCCAAAAAATGACCCAGCTTTCGCCACGGTCCTAAACCCATTTGCAACAATTTCTCGTGGATGCTCGAAAGCTTACGGGAAGCATTGATGTTTCGAGGGAGTTTGTTGGAGTGGGGAAACTCTTCGATAAGTACCGGCCCGAGCTGCACTACATGCGCGGCCCCGGCCCGAAATGGCACGAGAAGTATGACGGGGCATCGCTGGGAGCCGACGAGCACCAGCCGGAGCTGGCTTATTCGCTCTGGCTGATCCCGGCCGCAGCCTTCGCGCTGCTCGGCATCGCCGCCGCGGTGGCTCTCGCCTAGTTGCTCTCGTTGGCTCGTTTCCTTGCCGTTGGCTCTGATCGTCACCAGGCGGTCGGGTGCC
Source organism: Methyloceanibacter sp. (assembly GCA_035260285.1). Classification (GTDB taxonomy): domain Bacteria; phylum Pseudomonadota; class Alphaproteobacteria; order Rhizobiales; family Methyloligellaceae; genus Methyloceanibacter. The sequence continues at coordinate 5,288 of DATFVP010000307.1, read as the reverse complement.
CGACTCTGCGCCCCAAAATCAGAGTTTTGCTCAGGAGAGAAAGGCGGCGGCGAGACCGGCGAAGAGCGTAGCGGCGGTCGCGATCAGGAGCGGCTTGCCGGATGTAAGGCCGGCCACGGCAAAGGCCATGCCGCATTTCACCAAAGTGTTGGAGAGGGCCGCGATCACGATAGAGATCACCGCCACGCGGGCTTCGCCAGACTTGGCGAACTCGGCCATGGAGAGCGTAATAGCATCGACGTCGACGAGACCTGAGAGCGCCGCCACGGCGTAGAGACCGCTCGGCGGCATGGTCTGCTGGACAATCTTCACCGCGAGCAGGATGACGGCGAACAACACTCCGAATTTTGCCGCAGCCATCAGGCTGAACGGATTCTTTACGTCGACCTCGCCCTTTGCGCTCCCGCGCTTTTCCGTCGACCCGTCACGAAAATAGTAGAACGCGGCGAAGGCTCCGACGGTGGCCGCCATGACGAGAAACGGGACCAGCAGAGGCGCAAGAAGAGCGCGGTTGACGACGGCAACCAAGACCGGCACCCGCACAAACATGACGGCCCAAGCGAGCAGAATCCCGCAACCGAGGGCGTTGGCGATTTCCGGCTTCTCGCGGCCCTCCTTTGCAAAAGACAAGGTGACCGCTGTGGACGACGCAAGCCCTCCCATAAGGCCGGTCAACGCAACTCCGCGATTTGCTCCCAGCAGGCGCGTCAGCACGTAGCCGACCAGTGACAGGCTGGAGATGAGGATCACCAGCAGCCACAATTTATAGGGGTTGAGCGCCCCCCATGGATCGATCGGCTCGTTCGGCAGGAGGGGCAGCGCGATGAAGGTCGCGATCAGGAGCCGCACGACGGCATACACGTCGTCCCAGCCGAGCTTCTCCACGAAGCCATGCAGCGGCTGCTTGTAGGCGAGCACCGCGGCCGTGACCACGCCAAGGCCGATGGCGAGCGCCGAATAGCCGAGCATGACCATGGCGCCGAGCAGGAACACGACGACCGCCGCAACTTCGGTGGTAAGACCTTTGCCGTCCTTGCTCGACCGCGCCGTGACGAAATAACCGGCGACGACCACGGCGCCGACGATCAGAAGCGCGGCAGCAAGGATCGAGGGAGTCGATAGAGTTCGGGAAAGCCACCCCGCGGACGCCCCGAGCAGCGCCAGCAAAATGAAGGTGCGCAGGCCGGCGATATGGCCGGCACCCTCCTCTTCCTCCTTGCGCTTCTCGCGCTCGATGCCGACGAGTGCACCGAGAAGGATGGCCGTGGCGAAGTCGAGCGCGACTGTCAGCAGCTCTCGATATTCCATCTCACGCTGCGCGCTTGCTGGCGTGCTCCGGATAGAGTGTGGCAAGGCCGTCGCGGGTGGCTGGAGTGACCCCGCGCTCGGTGATGAAGCCGGTGACCAGGCGCGCCGGTGTCACGTCGAAGCCAAAATTCGCGGCTTGGCTCCAGTCGGGCGCGATCTGCACCTTGGCGACAGTGCCGTCCGCAAGCTTCCCGGTCGTGAACTTCACCTCATCGCCGCCACGCTCCTCGATGGGGATGGCGCTGCCGTCGTCGAGGCTCCAGTCTATGGTTGAGAAAGGAAGCGCCACGAGGAAGGGGACGTTGTTGTCGCGGGCGGCGAGCGCCTTGAGATAGGTGCCGATCTTGTTGGCGACGTCGCCGGTCGCTGTGATGCGGTCGGTACCAACGATGCAGAGGTCGACGAGCTTCTTCTGCATGAGATGCCCGCCGGTATTGTCGGCAACGAGCGTATGCGGCACGCCGTGCGCGCCGAGCTCGAAGGCGGTAAGCGAGGCACCCTGATTGCGCGGCCTCGTCTCGTCCACCCACACATGAACGGGGATGCCCTCGTCATGGGCGCGGTAGATCGGCGCGAGCGCCGTGCCCCAATCGACGCAAGCGAGCCAGCCTGCATTGCAATGGGTGAGGATATTGACCCTCTCGCCCCCCTTCTTCTCGGCATGCGCGCGAATGATCCCGAGCCCATGCTCGCCGATCCGGCCGCAGGTCTCCACGTCCTCGTCGCAGATCTGGGCGGCGCGGGCGTAGGCAGCGGCAAGGCGCTCCTCGCGCGGCAGGTTGCGCACGGCGTGTCTCATCTCGTCGAGCGCCCAACGGAGATTGATGGCGGTGGGTCGCGTCGCGGCCAAGGTCTCGCAGGCGCGGTCGAGGGCCTCGTCTGACTGGTCGTCGCGGAGCCCCAGGCACACGCCGTAAGCCGCGGTCGCCCCGATCAGCGGCGCGCCGCGCACCTGCATGGTGGAGATCGCCCGCGCCGCGTCCTCGAGCGTCCGCAGCGTAACGGTCTCGAAGGCGAAAGGCAGTCTCGTCTGATCGATGATCTCGACCGACCAGCCGTCGGGATTGAGCCAGATGGTGCGGTAGTGCTTGCCGTCGATGTTCATCGGCCTTGCTCAGTCACCTTCGAAGGCCATCAGCGTGTGGCACTCGACCCCGAGCTTGGCGAGCCGCGTGCAGCCGCCAAGGTCCGGCAGGTCGATGACGAAGGCTGCACCAACGACTTCGGCTTGCAGCTTGCGCAGCAATTTGACCGCAGCAGCAGCCGTACCGCCTGTGGCGATGAGGTCGTCCACGAGCAGCACCGGCTCGCCGGCTTTCAACGCATCCTCATGGATTTCGATAATGTCGATGCCGTACTCAAGCTCATATTCCTGGCCAATGGCCTTGGCCGGCAGCTTGCCCTTCTTGCGGATCGGCACGAACCCGCAGCGCAGGCGATCGGCGACGGCACCCCCGAGGATGAATCCACGGGCCTCAATGCCGGCCACCGACTCGATGCGCCGGTTGGTGAACGGCGCGACTAACCGCTCGATGCAGGCGCGCAAGCCGTTGGCATGACCGAGCAGAGTGGTGATGTCGCGGAACATGATGCCTGGCTTGGGATAGTTGGGTATCGTGCGCACGAGGTCCTTGAGATCGATGTCTTCGGTCAAGCTCATGCGAGGATCTCCGTGATGGTGGGGCGAGCCGTATCGCCTGATGCAGTGCCTATAGTGCAACGAAGTGCGGCTGGCTAGCGTCGCCAGGCAACTGTAGGGCCTTGGGGATCAAGCACCCTTCAGCACGCGGCCGGCAACGGCGTCGAGCTTCTTGACAAGTTCAGGATCGCGCGCTTCTGGCGCGGTGATGATCGCGGTGTCGAGCGCCCGATCGGAGCCGATGGGGCAAGGCTCGTGCTCACGCGGAAAATCGCCGGCGAGCCGGGCTACAAGCCGCGCCGCCTTCTCGGCATTGGCCATCAGCACTTTAATGATATCGGTGACGGTGACGGCATCATGGTCGGGATGCCAGCAATCGAAATCGGTGACCATGGCAACCGTCGCGTAACAAATCTCCGCCTCGCGGGCGAGCTTGGCTTCGGGCAGGTTGGTCATGCCAATCACCGAATAGCCTAACCCCTTGTAGGTCATGCTTTCGGCGAGCGTGGAGAATTGCGGCCCCTCGATGCACACATAGGTGCCCTCGCGGGCGAACGGGATGACTTCGGCTTCCGCGGCCTGGGCAAGGTGAATACGCAAGCGTGGAGAGACCGGGTGTGCCATGGACACATGCGCCACGCAGCCCGTGCCGAAGAACGAGGTCGCCCGGTTATGGGTGCGGTCCACGAACTGATCGACCAGCACGAAGGTGCCTGGCGGCAGCTCCTCCTTGTATGAGCCGCAGGCCGAGAGCGAGACGAGGTCGGTGACCCCCGCCCGTTTCATCACATCGATATTGGCGCGGTAGTTGATGTCGGTGGGTGAGAGCCTGTGTCCCCTGTCGTGGCGTGACATGAAGACAATTGGTAGGCCTGCGATCTCGCCGACACGCAAGACCGCCGACGGCTCGCCCCATGGGCTCGCGATGCGCTCCTCACGCACCTTATCGAGGCCGGGAAGATCGTAAAGCCCCGAGCCGCCGATGATGCCAAGCACCGCACGCGTCATACATTCCTCCTCGTCATGCCCGACTTGATCCGGGCATCCATGCCAAAGGCGCCTCAACCAGGTGGAAAAGCAATGGAATGGATTGCCGGGTCAAGCCCGGCAATGACGAAAAATCACTCGCCGACCTTCATGTAGAACAGCCCCCAGACCCAACGACCGCGGCCGTCGTCGCCGCGCTTCATGCCTTCTGCCCTCGTATTGATTAGCCAAAGGGGACCCTGCTGGCCGATCCCGAGCGGTACGCCGTCCGCCTCAAGCGCAAGAATCCAGTCCGAACCGTCGACATCCTCCGGCGTGAGATAGCCGGTGAAGCCGTCGACTGCGACGAAGTTGATCTTCATCTTCGCCGCCTCGACGCGGCCGAGGACCTCGCGGACCAATGGGCCTTTGAAGGTCGCCCGGGCCCCGAGTTCGGCGGTCGTCGCCGATACCGCGCCCGAGCAGCATGGCGCGATCGAAGGCGAATGCCTTCTTGAAATCGGCCTTCTGCAAGGCGAGCAGACTGTCTTTGCTGCTCGGCGGCTGGGGCTGGCAGGGCGCAGAGCGCCGCGACGAGAGCAATAAGGATCGAGCGCATAAGGTGAGAACCGGGAGGGTTGATGTGCGGGAAGCTATCCTCGGCTGCGATTCCAATCCGGTCAAGACATTGGAACGGCTAGGCTGACTATGCCGTATGCACCTTCGGATGCAGCCGCGCCCACACCGTACGCTTCGCCAGGAACATGATGACGCAAAATGCGATGAGAAAGATCACCACCCTCGCCCCGAGCTCATGCCGTTCTTCGAGCTTGGGCTCTGCCGCCCACATGAGAAACGCCGACACATCCCGTGCATAATTGTCGACCGTAGGCTTAGTGCCGTCGGTGTAGGGGACGGCACCGTCGAACAGCGGCGGCGGCATGGAGATCTGATCCCCTGGGAAGGCGACGTTGTAGTGCATTCCCGGGGCGAGATCGAACCCGGCCGGCGTCTGGCGATACCCTGTGAGCAGGGCATAGATATAGTCCGGACCGCCTGGCCGCGCCTTGGCCATCACCGAAAGATCAGGAGGCAATGCGCCACCATTGGCAGCCCGTGCTGCTGCATCGTTCGGGAAAGGAGACCGGAAACGGTCCGAAAGACGTCCAGGGCGCTGAAACATCTCACCCTTGTCATTCGGCCCGTCGGTCACTTGCACCTCGGAGGCGAGCGTTGCCACTGCCTCAGGCGAGAATTCCGGGCCGCCCTCCTCACCGAGGTTTCTGTAGGAGAGGAGCCGCATCGAATGGCAGTTCGAGCAAATTTGCTTATAGACGTGATATCCGCGCTGAAGCTGAGCGTTGTCGAAAGATCC
>DATFVP010000306.1:0-2787 GCA_035260285.1 Methyloceanibacter sp. | reverse complement strand
GTCGGGAGTGCCGGGCAAGGTCTCTCCCGCCTGGAACAGAGCCCGGTATTCGGTGCGCGTCCAATTGACCCGCGCGCGGTCGATCTGCTGGCGTCCCTCGGGCGTCAGCAAATAGTAGCCCAAGCCGGCGACGGCGACGATGAGAACGATGCGTAGCGCGCGCCACATCTCAATCCGGGGATCAACGGCAAACCAGCAAGACCAGTATAGGTCGCCTTGCGTCGGAATTCTGACGTTTACCGGGTGGGCGTTGCGGGGCCGAGGGTAAAGGCGCTGTAGCTCTGCTTGGACGGCCCGAAGGTCAGCCCGAGCACGCTGCCGAGCGGTTTTCCGAGCGCGGCTTGCTGGCGTTTTGTCGCGGTCTTCGCCGACGCCTCCTGAAGGACAGGAGCGCGCGTGACCTGCAGCTTCTTGTAGGCCGGGCAGGCGCCGGTGGGAGTGACCCGCGCGTTGTCACCGAAGGAGGCGTTGATCACGTAGCGCTTCTCGCACACGGCGATCTTTGGCGGCAGATGACTGATCTCGAAAGAGTCGTATCCTTCCTTCAGGGTCTTCCAGAAATCGAACCACTTGTCGTCCTTGTGCGCGGACATATTGGCCGCCGTCATGCGGAACGGATAGGCCTGGAGCTGGATCTCCTCCTGCCCGTTTTGCAGCGCGACGCGCGCGAGCGTGAAGATCTCCTCGACCACCGCGTCGGTCATGGCGTAACAACCCGAAGAGGTGCAATCGCCATGCACCATGATGTTGCTGCCGGTGCGGCCGAGCGCGCGGTCGTAAGCGTTGGGGAAGCCAACATCGAAGGAGAGGTGATACTTGCTCCTCGGATTCATTCCATCGAGCGAGACGTTATAGAACCCTTCCGGCGCTTGCCGGTCGCCCTGCTCGACCTTCGGGCCGAGCCCGCCCGAATAGCTGCAGATCGGATAGGTCTTGAACAGATAGAAGCGGCCGTTGTCCTTTTGCTTCCAGACTTCGAGCTCGGATTCGGCCTTGAAGATGCGGATGAGGACCGGCGCTTCCTCGGTCATGCCCTTCTCGGCGAGACGCGCTTGGGTCTGGGGCGAAAGCGGTTTCAGGTAAGGGGGCGAGAACTGGCCGCAAGCCGAAAGCGCGACAGCGACAGCCGCCACGGTCGCCATGGTTGTGGCCGTGACAAAGCTCGAACGAAGCATACGCGAGTGCCCCTTGCGCAACCCGGTCAGGATCGATGGTGAGAGGTTAAAGCGAAGTTAGCGCTTCTTATCGGCGCTCACCCTCCGGCATCCCCCAACACGCGCCAATTATAAGCTTGGCGCCAAGAGAGTGGACCCAAAAAAATTGGCGCTTTTTGGGGCAGTTTCGGCCTTTACACCGGCCGGCCGATGGAGAGGAATTTTTCGCGCCTTTCCTTGCGTATTTCGGCCGCCGAGAGGTGGTCGTAGGCGGCAAGCGCGCTGACGATGGTGTCGCCCGTGGCGCGCATCACCTCGCTCCCGTCCCGGTGCGCCCCGCCGACCGGCTCGGTGATGATGCCGTCGATGACGCCGAGCTTCAAAAGGTCCTGGGCGGTGATCTTCATATTGGTCGCCGCGTCCATGGCGCGCGCCGAATCGCGCCAGAGAATCGAGGCCGCGGCCTCGGGCGAAGCGACAGTGTAGATGGCGTGCTCTAGCATGTAGACCCGGTTGGCGGTGGCGATGGCGACAGCACCGCCAGAGCCGCCCTCGCCGATGACGACCGCGACGATCGGCACGCCCAAACCCAGGCAGCAATCGGTCGAGCGGGCGATGGCTTCGGCCTGGCCGCGCTCCTCGGCTCCGATGCCGGGATAGGCCCCGGCCGTGTCGACCAGGCTCACGACCGGAAGCTTGAAGCGGTCGGCCATCTCCATCAGCCGCACGGCCTTGCGATAGCCTTCGGGGCGGGCCATGCCGAAATTGTGCTTGATGCGGCCTTCGGTATCGGAGCCCTTCTCGTGACCGAGGACCATCACAGACCGGCCGGAGAGCCGGCCAATGCCGCCGACAATGGCCTGATCCTCGGCGAAGAAGCGGTCGCCTGCGAGCGGGGTGAAATCCTCGACCAGCGCCTCGATGTAGTGGCGGAAATGCGGGCGCTCGGGGTGACGTGCAACTTGCGTCTTCTGCCAGGGGGTGAGCCCGGAATAGGTCTCTTCCAGCGCCTCCCGGGCCTTCCTTTCGAGCTTGGCAAGCTCCTCCTCGATGGACACCGAGTGCTGGTCGCCGGCGAGCGCTTTCAGCTCGGCGACCTTGCTTTCGAGCTCGGCAATCGGCTTTTCGAAATCGAGATAGGTGCGCATCAAATCCGGCTGTGCCTTTTCAATACCTTCGTCACCTTCGTCCCGGCACGTCTTAAGGCGAGAATTAAGGCAATCGCATGGGCTTAAGTGGCCTTGTGCCGCGGCGCTGTCAACCAAGCGCGAGAGGCTAGCCTAGCCTCGCTTAGTTAAGCGCGCCTGAGCAAGAGGGTGATGCTGTTCGACCAGGCGTCTCAACCGCTCCTCGATGACGTGGGTATAGATCTGCGTCGTCGAGATGTCGGCATGGCCGAGGAGCTGCTGCACTGTGCGCAAATCGGCGCCACGCTCCAAGAGGTGGCTGGCAAAGGCGTGGCGGAGAACGTGCGGCGAGACGCGCGCGGGTTCGAGCCCGGCGGCGACGGCGAGCGCCTTCAGCTCCTGCCCGAAGCGCTGGCGGGTGAGATGCTCGCCTCCGCTCGAGGGGAAGAGCCAGACCGAGACGCGGCTCCCTTCCCTCTCATCGGCGCGGACCGCCGCGAGGTGGG
>DATFVP010000305.1:0-2509 GCA_035260285.1 Methyloceanibacter sp. | reverse complement strand
GGTCTTTGCGGCCTCGCTCTTCGCCTTGCTCTTGCGCTTCGGCTTCTCGGCGGCCTCGTCGCCGTCCTCCTCCTTCGCCTTGCTCAGGGCGGCACCAAGAATGTCGCCGAGCGAAGCGCCCGAGTCGGTCGAGCCATATTGGGCGACGGCCTCCTTCTCCTCGGCGATTTCCAGCGCCTTGATCGAGACACCGACCTTGCGCGCCTTGGCGTCGACCTGGGTCACCACGGCGTCGAACTTCTCGCCAACGCCGAAGCGGTCAGGCCTCTGCTCGGAACGGTCGCGAGAAAGGTCGGAACGGCGAATGAAGCTGGTCAGGTCGTGGTCGACGAGCTTGACCTCGAGTCCGCTGTCCTTCACCGCGACGACTTCGCAGGTCACGCGCATGCCCTTCTTGAGCTTGGCTGACGGCGCGCCGGAGGCAAACGGATCGGGCGTGAGCTGCTTGACGCCGAGGCTGATGCGCTCCTTCTCGGAGTCGGCTTCTAGCACCACGGCTGTGACGTTGTCGCCCTTGTTGTAGTCCTTGAGGGCGTCCTCCCCTGACTTGGACCAGTCCAGATCCGATAAATGCACCATGCCGTCGATGCCGCCATCGAGCCCGATGAAGAGACCGAACTCGGTGATGTTGCGGATCGGCCCCTCGATGTTGGTGCCCGGCGGATGATTGGCGGCGAAGGCGACCCAGGGATTCTCCTGGGTCTGCTTCAAGCCCAGAGAAATGCGGCGCTTCTCGGGATCGACCTCGAGTACCTGCACTTCGACCTCCTGGCTCGTCGAGATGATCTTGCCAGGGTGGATGTTCTTCTTGGTCCAGCTCATCTCCGACACATGGATCAGTCCCTCCACGCCGGGCTCGAGCTCGACGAAGGCGCCATAGTCGGTGATGTTGGTGACGGTGCCCTTGAGCCGCGAGCCAACCGGATATTTGGCGGCAATGCCCTCCCAAGGATCGGCTTCGAGTTGCTTGATGCCGAGGCTGATTCGCTGGGTCTCGGGATTGATGCGGATGATCTGCACCTTGACGCTGTCGCCAACGTTCACGACCTCGCTCGGATGAGCGACGCGCCTCCATGCCATGTCGGTGACGTGCAACAGGCCGTCGATGCCGCCGAGGTCGATGAAGGCGCCATAGTCGGTGATGTTCTTGACCACGCCCTCAATGACTTGACCCTCTTCCAACCGCGCCACGATCTCGCTGCGCTTCTCGGCGCGCGTCTCTTCGAGCACCGAGCGGCGCGACACGACGATGTTGCCGCGGCGGCGGTCCATTTTCAGGATCTGGAAGGGCTGCGGCACGTTCATCAACGGCGACACGTCGCGGATCGGCCTGATGTCGACCTGGCTACCCGGCAGGAAAGCGACGGCGCCGTCGAGATCGACGGTGAAGCCGCCTTTGACGCGGTTGAAGATCACGCCTTCGACGCGCTCGCCGGCCTTGTATTTTTCCTCGAGCCGCGTCCAGCTCTCCTCGCGGCGCGCTTTTTCGCGCGACAGCACGGCCTCGCCCATGGCGTTCTCGACGCGCTCGAGATAGACGTCGACCTCGTCGCCGACGGAGAGGTTAGCGGCACGGCCGGAGATGCCAAATTCTTTCAGGGGAATGCGGCCCTCGGTCTTGAGGCCGACATCGATCACCGCAACGTCCTTCTCGATCCCGACGATGGTGCCCTTGACGACGTTACCTTCTTGCAACGCCGTGGTGGTCAGCGACTCTTCAAGCAGGGCCGCGAACTCGTCGTGGCTCGGATGGCTGATGCTAGCTTGCGGTTCGTTCATAAAAACTCTCTCGTCCCTTCCAATCGGATTCCCCGCCCACTGCCGGCGATGGCTATCGCGAAAGCGCGGGGTCAAACGTGTTCACGGCTGCCGTCACCGCATGAGGTCTACCGCCAGAATTTCGCGGAAAACTTCCGAATTTGTGTGCGGAAGGGGTATCGTCTCAACCGGCGTACCCTGCACGCGCAAGCGCAGCATCGATCAGGTCGATGGCAGCCTTGAACGCGGCGTCTATATCCAAATTCGTAGTATCGAGCAAGTGCGCGTCAGGGGCCCGGCGCAAGGGCGCCGCAGCGCGGTGCTTGTCGCGTTCGTCGCGGCGGCGGATATCGCACAGCACTTCGGCTTCGCTCACGTCGATTCCGGCCAGCTTCAGCTCAAGATAGCGCCGCCGGGCGCGCTCCTCAGGGGTCGCTGTCACAAATAGTTTCACGTCGGCATCGGGGCAGATCACCGTGCCAATGTCCCGTCCGTCGAGCACCGCCCCTGATTTGGCGCGGGCGAAGCTCCGCTGATAGGCGAGAAGCTCTTCACGCACCCCCGGATGCTTGGCCACAAGCGAGGCCGCTTCACCGAGGCCAGGTTTCCTGAGGCCTGGGTCGCCGAGCGTGGATGGGTCGAGCGCCCTGGCGCTTCTGAGCGCGGCCGCGAGATCGACAGGATCTTGTCCACGCGCCAGGGTGTCGCGCGCGACGGCGCGGTAGAGCGTGCCGGTGTCGAGATAAGCGAG
>DATFVP010000304.1:0-3538 GCA_035260285.1 Methyloceanibacter sp. | reverse complement strand
GACGGATGCGGGTGTAGCTCAATGGTAGAGCAGCAGCCTTCCAAGCTGAGGACGAGGGTTCGATTCCCTTCACCCGCTCCAGCTTGGAGGTCAGAGATCAGAAGGCAGAAGTTGGAGATAAGAAAATCAGAATCGAGACATTGGGTCAAAGATCGAGCGCGCGGCGCTCTCTGAGTTCCGACTTCTGATTTCTGAGACCCGATAGGAGTGTAGCTCAACTGGCTAGAGCACCGGTCTCCAAAACCGGGGGTTGGGGGTTCGAGTCCCTCCACTCCTGCCAGCATTTCGCAGGAGGCGAGGCCGGCGCACTGATGCAGTTGCTCCGCACAAGGAATAAAATGGCGAGGACGAATCCATTCGAGTTTCTGCAGCAGGTACGGACCGAGGTTTCCAAGGTCACTTGGCCGACGCGCAGAGAGACGGTGATCACCACCATCATGGTGGTTGTGATGGTGATCGCGGCTGCGCTGTTCTTTCTCGCCGCAGATCAGATTTTGAGTTTTCTCGTGAGCTTCGTGCTGGGTATTGGCCGGTAGGAGCCATTTCGAGCAAATGACAATGCGCTGGTACATCGTGCACGCTTATTCGAACTTCGAGCGGAAGGTCGCCGAGTCGATCAAGGAGCGTGCCGCCGCGGCGGGCCTCGCCGATCAGATCGACGAAGTGCTCGTGCCGATGGAGGAGGTCGTGGAGATGCGCCGCGGCCGCAAGGTCGCGTCGGAGCGGAAATTCTTTCCCGGCTATGTGCTGGTGAAGATGGAGCTCAACGATCACACCTACCACCTGATCAAGTCAACGCCGAAGGTGACCGGATTTCTCGGCACCGAGAACAAGCCGATCGCGATCAGCGAGGAGGAGGCGGGGCGCATCCTGCAGCAGGTGCAGGAAGGCGTCGAGCGGCCGAAGCCGTCAGTCACCTTCGAGATCGGTGAGCAGGTGCGGGTGGCCGATGGGCCGTTCGCCTCGTTCAACGGTCTCGTCGAGGAAGTTGACGAGGAGCGGGCGCGGCTCAAGGTAGCGGTGTCGATTTTCGGCCGGGCCACTCCGGTCGAGCTCGAATATGGACAGGTAGAGAAGCTTTAGGCGCGGGAAGAGTAGGCGATGGCGAAGAAGATCGACGGTTACATCAAGCTGCAAGTGCCGGCGGGGCAGGCCAATCCATCGCCGCCGATCGGGCCTGCGCTCGGCCAGCGCGGCGTCAACATTCCCGAGTTCTGCAAGCAGTTCAACGCGGCGACGCAAGGGATCGAGCCAGGCTCGCCGATTCCCACGGTGATCACAGTCTATGCCGACCGTTCCTTCAGCTTCGAGATGAAGACGCCGCCGGCGTCGTTCCTGTTGAAGAAGGCGGCCAAGATCGGCAAGGGATCGAAAGAGCCAGGCCGCACCGGCGCCGGCAGCGTGACGCAGGAGCAGCTTCGCCAGATCGCCGAGGTCAAGATGAAGGACCTCAATGCGAACTCGATCGAGCAGGCAATGAAGATTATCGCGGGCTCGGCCCGCTCCATGGGGCTGGAGGTTCAAGAGTAGTCATGAGCAAACCCGGCAAGAGGTTTACCGCGGCAAAGGCGACGGTCAATCGCGACAAGCTGTACACGCTTGAAGAGGCGGTGAAGCTCGTCAAGGACGCGGCCAAGGCGAAGTTCGACGAGACCATCGAGGTCGCGTTCAATCTCGGCGTCGACCCGCGTCACGCCGATCAGATGGTGCGCGGCGTCTGCCTGTTGCCGAACGGCTCGGGCCGCAAGCTGCGCGTCGGCGTATTCGCCAAGGGAGCCAAAGCCGAGGAAGCCAAGAAGGCCGGTGCCGATGTGGTTGGCGCCGAGGATCTCGTCGAGCAGGTGCAGAAGGGCGTCATCGATTTCGACCGCGCCATCGCCACGCCGGATATGATGCCGCTCGTCGGTCGTCTCGGAAAGGTGCTCGGCCCGCGCGGCCTGATGCCGAACCCGAAGGTCGGCACAGTGACCATGGATGTGGCGCAAGCCGTCGCCGGAGCCAAGGGCGGCGCCGTCGAGTTCAGGGTCGAGAAGGCTGGCATCGTGCAGGCCGGCGTCGGCAAGGCGAGTTTCACTGAGACGGCGCTGGTCGAGAACATTCGCGCGCTGGTCGATGCCGTGATGAAGGCAAAGCCGTCGGGCGCTAAGGGCACGTTCCTCAAGCGCATGGCGGTGGCCTCCACCATGGGGCCCGGCGTGAAGGTAGAACCCACAAGCGTTGCGAGTGGGGTGCATTAGAGAGTTTCGGGATCTCGGTCGAGGTCCCGGAAGGGCCGCTTCGTTTCGAGCGGCTCATACCTGTCCGAGATTGCAGGTGCGGGCGACCGCTTAAGCCATTTGGGCCTGCATGAGACGGGAGACGAACGGTTCGAGGTTTCGGAAGACCCGTAACCTGGAGATCGGTTTGAACCTCGTAAGTGGCTCTATCGCGGTTTCGCGTTCGAGCAGGACAGGCAACGGAGCGCCGCTGGAGACGTGGGGCGCGGCTTGCCGTCCGCCCGCACTTCCTGCGGCAAGGTGTGGAAGAGGCGGGAGCTACCCTCCAGCCTCGCAACTGACGGAGTGAGCTAGTGGATAGAGCAGAGAAGCGCGAAGTCGTTACGTCGCTTCACGACACTTTCGCCAAGACCGGCGTGATCGTCGTCGCTCACTATGCCGGCCTCTCGGTCTCCGACATGACCAAATTCCGACGCGACATTCGCGGCGTCGGCGGTGAGGTCAAGGTGGCCAAGAACAGGCTCGCGAAGCTCGCGCTCGAAGGGACCAACGCCAAGGGTATCTCGGATCTTTTGAAGGGGCCGACCTGCCTCGCTTATTCCGACGATCCCGTGGCGGCACCAAAAGTTGCCGTCAAATTCGCCAAGGCCAACGAAAAGTTCGTGATCCTTGGTGGCGCGATGGGAACGACGGTGCTGGACCCCCAAGGGGTGAGCTCGCTCGCAAACCTTCCATCGCTCGATGAGCTTCGCGGGAAGCTCATTGGGCTCCTCCAGGCGCCGGCGAGCAAGATTGCTCGGGTGGTGAATGGACCGGGCGCGCAGCTCGCGCGCGTGTTTGCAGCCTACGGCAAAGAGGCGGCTTAAGGCCGTCGTGGTGGAACCAGTATAGGAACTTACGAGGACAAGCTAATGGCTGACTTGCAGAAAATCGTAGACGAGCTTTCCGTCCTGACCGTGCTTGAGGCGGCAGAGCTCGCCAAAATGCTTGAGGAGAAATGGGGCGTTTCCGCCGCTGCTCCGGTGGCCATGATGGCCGCAGGCGCCGCCGCTCCCGCCGCAGCTGTCGAGGAGAAGACGGAGTTCAACGTCATTCTGACCTCGGTTGGGGCCCAAAAGATCAACGTTATCAAAGAGGTGCGCGCGGTCACCAGCCTCGGCCTGAAGGAGGCCAAGGACCTGGTCGAGGGCGCGCCGAAGGCGGTCAAGGAAGGCGTCAACAAGGAAGAGGCAGACAAGATCAAGAAGCAGCTCGAAGCCGCAGGTGCGACCGTCGAGCTGAAGTAGCGTGGGTTGAAATGCGCCCGGGCGGACCCCAAATAA
>DATFVP010000303.1:0-5301 GCA_035260285.1 Methyloceanibacter sp. | reverse complement strand
GACCCGCCGTACCGGCGGGTTTTTTGCGCCCGCCGTCCACCTGACGTGAGACGGATGGCCATGACTGAAATCTGGACTCTCGCGGCACTCTGGCTTGGGCTGGCGCTGATCGCCACGCTGCTGTCGATCTGGCTCAAGATCGCGACAGCGCTCTCGGAAATCGTGGTCGGAACCATCGCACAGCTCGTGATCGGGGCTGCCATCGGCGGGGCCATCCTCGGCACGGACCAGACGTGGATCAAGCTCCTGTCCGGCACAGGCGCCATCGTGCTCACCTTTCTGGCCGGGGCCGAGCTTGATCCGGTCGTGTTCCGCGAGCGGTGGAAGGAAGCCGGTGCGATCGGGCTCATCAGCTTTCTGGTGCCTTTTCTCGGCTGCACTGCGGCGGCGTACTATCTGCTCGGCTGGGACCCGATGGCGAGCTGGCTCGCCGGCGTCGCCATGTCGACCACCTCGGTGGCCGTTGTCTACGCGGTGATGCTGGAGTTCGGCTTCAACGCCACGGACTACGGCAAGGTGGTGCTCGCCGCCTGTTTCGTCACCGATCTCGGGACCGTGCTGGCGCTGGGGCTGATCTTCGCGCCATTCACCTACAAGACGCTGATCTTCGTCACGGCAAGCCTGGTCGCCCTCGCAGTGCTGCCATGGCTGACCGCGCAATTTTTCAGCCGCTACGGCGGCCGCCCGTCGGAGCTGGAAACCAAGTATCTGCTGCTGCTCCTGTTCGGGTTCGGCGCGCTTGCGGCCTGGGCTGACAGCGAGGCGGTGCTGCCGGCCTACCTGATCGGCATGATTCTCGCCGGCAGCGTCGGCAAGGATCACATCCTCATCCGCCGCCTGCGCACGCTGTGCTTCGGGTTCCTGACGCCGTTCTACTTCATTCGCGCCGGCTCGTTCGTGTCCGTCCCGGCGCTGGTTGCGGCGCCCGCCGCCTTCCTGCTGATGCTCGCCGTCAAGCTGGCGACGAAATGCATCGGCGTCTATCCGGTGACACGCGCATTTGGGTCAGCCGGCAACGAAGGAATGTACACGACGTTGCTGATGTCGACGGGGCTGACCTTCGGCACCATCTCGGCGCTGTTCGGCCTGTCGCACCACATCATCGATCAGGTGCAGTACTCCGCGCTGGTCGCCGCCGTGATCGCCAGCGCCGTGATACCGACCCTCATTGCCAATGCGTTCTACCTGCCGCGGCACTTGCTGCCGCCCGGGCTGGAAGAAGAGCCACCGCGCGAGGCGGGCGGCGCCCCAGTGGCACCAGAGCCCGCCGTTCGCAAGAGCGAGTAGCGAGGGAGAAGCCGATGCAAATACCAAAGGACGCGGTGCTGCTGCGCATCTTTTTCGGCGAGAACGACCGCTTCGAGCATCATCCGCTCTACGAGGCGATCGTGTTGAAGGCGCGCGAGATGCACCTTGCCGGCGCGACCGTGTTGCGGGGACCCATGGGATATGGACATTCCAGCCGCTTGCACACAGCCAAAATCCTCCGCCTCTCGTTCGATTTGCCGATCGTCATCGAGATCGTCGACACCGAAGCGAAGGTCAACGAGTTCCTGCCGGTGCTGGACCGCATGATGAGCAGCGGGCTGATCACTCTGGAGCGGGTCCAGGTGCTGCAATACGGCGCCGAGGGCCTGAGGGAGCGGGCAGGTCTCGGCTAGGGCGAGATGCGACCTGACGGGCCCCGTCCCGGCGCTAGCAATGGATTACGAGCCCGAGAAACTCGCAAGCGAAAGAGAGAAACTCGCCTTGGAGACCAAGCGAAGAGAAGCGGGCTCGTTGGACCGCCTTGTCAGTGGTCGTCCCTCTACTGGCAGGTCTGATGACGATCGCCTTTGGCTTCTGGAGCGCCAAACAGCAGACTCATCTTCAATTCCACCTAGAAATCGCTAAGGCTGTGATGAGCGCTCCCACTCCGACCGAGGTACTTGATAGGGCGGAATTGTTTCAGCGACTTTTCCCCTCGGACTTTAGCGACGTTGCTCTGAAGGAGGGAACAAGGTCAGATGCTTGGGTAACTAGACCACAAAACGAACTTTTCGACGCGATTTCATCCCAGGGTATGACGGCGCAAAAGAAGCTCGATCTCTATATCGCATTGTTTCCCGAAGCTGATTGGGCGCAGCGTCCAGAGATCAGGGCGGCGACGGTTTCCTCGCCACAATCAAACTGAGGCACTGCGCCCAAGAGGCAACGGCGACCCACCAGCACGGGCCGAAGGCGTCATCGGCGCTTCTTCCGCTCGAATGAGGTCTGCGCGTTGCAGGCCTCGACCTCGGCCCTGTCGGCCGCCCTGCTCAGGTGTCACGCCCGAGATGAAGGCCCGCGTCGATCGTCATCGCGGTTGTTTGGCACCATGCTATACGGGATGCTTGTGGATCGGCGCGCCGCACGCGCGCCGGGGGCCCATATCCGGGCCTTCCGCAAACAAAGGTGCGCGATATGACGAAGGCGAAACGGCTTAAGTCTTTCACTGGCGGGGCGCCATCCTCGACCGGAACTTTGGTTAGGTTTGAGGTTGAGACCACAGAAGGCGAAAAGCTCTTGTTCGAGATGCCGAGCAAGAACATTGGCCACGTTGTTACGGCTCTGATCGACCTCGCTCTAAGAGCTGCAAATAAAGCAGGGCCGGTACTGCCGCGTGCCATGTTGGAGGGCGCGTTGATCGAGGCGCGCACTATCAGGGCCGGCCGGGGTCGGACGGGCAACGAAATCATACTTGGGATCGACTGCGGTCCTTTTGATCTAGGCGTGGCGGTGCCAATCTCTGCGCTTGGAGCCATCAAGGAACTGGTCGAGCAGACCCAATCGAACCAGCCCCCGCCAACGCGGACAAATTGACTAGCCGGCCGCAAAACGCTCACCAATTCTGGGCGGGCACGCGCCTGACGATCTTCCAATTGGCCGAGTCGATCTTTCCAATCAAATTTTCAACCGATCTGGCTGCTTCCGATTTCACCTGGTAGCTCAGGGATATTCGGCTCACCCATAATCCACCTCTATTGGGTGGAAGCAGGATGTCCCCCGTCAGGGCCCACGCCTTACGACCAACTCAGACAGTTGCTGGCACTTTTTTTGTCCTCGGCCAGCTTCGCGACGGGGATTTGAACCGAATGTCGCGCCCGCTCGACAGCACGGCGCAGAGGTCGCCCACGAGAGCCATATGGGACCCAGGGCGTACACTCTGCGGCTCGAACTGGCCGAGGCCACCGAGCTAGTAGTGGTCGGGCTTCGGTCGAGCGCCACGGAACCCAAGGAGAAAGGAGTAAGCTATGGCACCACGCGATGGCACCTGGGAAGTGGATTTGATCTGGAAGTATTTCGAAGATACTGGCACCGCTGTGAGTTCCACCGAAAGCTGGTACAAGAAAATGGACCCGGCAGGCAGTCTGGATGACCGGAAGCACGTGTACAAACTGCTGCTGGACGAACCAGCGCATACGAATCCAAGCGGCGCCGACCTTCCCACGAGCATGATCCCATGGAACCAGCAAAACGACGGCATTATCAAGACGTTTAACACCAACTTGGCCTGCGGCTCCCTCGTCAAACTGACCTTCCGGAAATACATGGGCTGGGGGCGCGGCGAGCCGCTCCAGCGCAGTGTGAGCCAACGCGGTTGGGATGCCGTTGCCTGGCTGATCAAAAGCCTGAAGGCCAATATGCCAGTACGCGCCCACTTGATGGCAAAAAATCACTATGTTGGCATTGTCGGGTTTCGCAGACTCCAGGCCGCCGGGGTGCTTCACGAATTCCTGGTTATCGATCCCTGGGCGGGTGGCGCCAAGACGGGAAGTACCACGATAAGCTACGCAGGAAGTACCACCGCCTTTCTCGGCATCGCGCGTCAAGCAGGGACGAAGATTATGTATGACGGATATGAGATCACGGCATTGGAGGGCTATTATCCCTTTTGACGCGAGCGAATTGGAAGCACTACCACTATTCGCGCGCGGCGATCGAGGAAAGGCGCCAAGCGCGGCGCGAGCAGCGGGCGCTCGCGTCAGGCACTTGGGCGCAAGATGTGAGTACAAGCCCTAGTTCAGGGGTGGTGCCGGGCGTTCCACAAGGAGAGGCGTTCCAACGAAACGCATGCCTCGACGACCGATCCTGATGCCAAGCTCTACCGCAAAGGCGACGGGCAGCCTGCAAAGCTCTGCTTCATGGGCCATTTGCTCATGGAGAACAGAAACGCCCTTATCGTTGAGACCGATCTGACCCAGGCCTCCGGCACCGCCGAGCGCGAGGCAGCTCTCACTATGATTGATCGACACCGCCCCGGCTCCAAACGCATTACGCTCGGCGCGGACAAGGCCTTTGACGTGGAGGAGTTCGTCGGCGCTCTCAGAGAGCGCAATGTGACCGCACATATCGCCATCGATGGTCACGTCACCAAAACCGGCAAGACCCGCAAGACGGCCATTGACGGGCGCATCACGCGCCATCCTGGCTATCTGATCAGTCAGTGCATCCGCAAACGGATCGAAGAAGGCTTTGGCTACATCAAGGCAGTGGCGGTCCTGCGCAAGACAAGGCACCGCGGAACAGCCCGCGTGGGGTTCGTATTCATGCTCGCGGCCGCCTACAATCTTGTGCGCATCCCAAAACTTATGCAGGCCCCATCATGAGCACCCGAGGCAAGTGGCGCATCACCAAGATGCCAGATTACGAAACCGATTTCCCTGACATGATGGGCCCTGCCTACATCCTCTTCGGCAAATCCGGTGGTGAGTTCTCATTTGGCTGCGTAACAGGCGCTATCCAGGGCACCGTCGACGGCAACAGCGTCGAGTTCTCTTGGTCAGGTAACGACGAAATGGACGAGGCCAGCGGCAACGGATGGGCCGAACTGCAGGAAGACGGAACCCTCCAAGGGCAAATCTGCTTCGACGGAGGGGATGAAGCTGAGTTCATCGCCCGTCGCTGGCGTACTTCTTCAGCAGCCTGCTAGGGCGAGACGCGACCTGATGGGCCCCGTCCCGGCGCTAATCCGCGGCGCGCTCCACGAACAGGGTCGGCCCGTCGGTCCCGGTGACCTTGACGCGGTGGCCGGCGGGTGCGTCAGGCCCGGCGACGCGCCACACCGTGTCGTGAATCCGCACGGTCCCGGTGCCGTTCACGATCGGCTTGTCGAGGGTGAAAATCTGACCGACGAACGCTTGCGCGCGGCGATTGAGGAACGGCTGATCGCCCAGCTTCTCGACACGGCGCGACATCCGATACCAGATCGGGACCGACGCCACGGCGAACACCGCGAAGGCGACGAACTGCGCCTGCCACGGCCAGTCGATGACCAGCGAA
>DATFVP010000302.1:0-4705 GCA_035260285.1 Methyloceanibacter sp. | reverse complement strand
TCTAGGAAGCGCGCAGATCCCACCAAACTTGCGATAGTTTAACTTGGCAAAAAGATTGCCATGCTGTTCGGTGCGCATTGCCATAAATCCGTATCTCTGGAAGATACGCTTCCAAAGCCGGTGACCACTTGCGAGCAGGGTAGAATAGCGGAGGCCGATGTTGCGTTTGTCCGTGTCTTGTCTGCGTCATAGGGCCAAGTTCTTTGCCCCCTTGGCAGCCTCCCTTCTGACAGTTTACTTCGTGGCCGGTCCTGTGCTGGCCGAAACCCCTCAGACAAGTCCCGCGCCGGCTCCGGCGCCTGCAGCCGCACCTGCTGCGCCCGCCGCGAACCAGCAGGCGCCCGCCGCCGCTCCTGCCGCTGCCGCACAGACCAAGCCGATGCGCATCTATTATCTCGGCAAGGAGTATGAGGAGCCTCTGCCGCTCTCCTATGCCGAGAAGCCAATCATCGACAAAGGCATCCAGGGCGCGCGCCTGATGCTCAAAGAGGCTAACCAAGCAGGCGCTCTGGTCGGCTCCTCCTTCGAGCTGGTCGAGGCCATCGTTCCGGAAGGTGGCGACGTCGTCGCCAAGGCCAAGAATATCTTGAAGAACGGCGACGCCTTCATCATCGCCGATCTTGAACCTACCGATCTGATCGCCGTGGCCGATCTGCCCGAGGCCAAGAACTCGGTGATCATGAACATCCGTTCGAGCGCCACCGCGCTCCGGCAGGAGCTGTGCCGCCAGAACGTGTTCCACGTCATTCCCGATTATGCGATGCGCGCCGACGCGCTCGCCCAATATCTCATCTGGAAGAAATGGCCGCGCTGGTTCGTGATCCGCCGCGACACGCCGCAGGACCAGGACTATCTCGCCATGGTGAAGCGTTCTGCCGCGCGCTTCGGCGGCAAGGTTGTCGACGACAAGGTCTATGACCTGCCGCCGGGTGCACGAAATCTCGACTCCGGGCACCAGCAGATCCAGGCGCAGATCCCGATGGAGACTGAGCAGGCTCCAGACCACGACGTGGTGTGGGTCATCAACAGCGACGACGATTTCGGCGATTATCTGGCCTATCGCACCTATATCCCGCGCCCGATTGTCGGCACCCAAGGGCTGCAGGCCGTTGCCTGGGACAAGTCCTATACCGAATCCGGCGCCATGCATTTCCAGAACGCCATCCCGCGCATCGCCAAGCGCCAGCCGGTGGAGCGCGACTACGCCGCCTGGCTTGCGTTCCGCTCGCTGTCCGATTCGGCGATGAAGTCCGGCAAGACCACGCCGCAAGACTTGAAGGCCTATCTGCTCTCCGATCAGTTCAAGATCGAAGGCTTCAAGGGCCAGGCGCTGAGCTTCCGCACTTGGGACCACCAGATGCGCCAGCCAATCATTCTCGGCGGCGGGACCCGCGTTCCAGTTTCCACCTCACCGCAGGAGGGCTTCCTGCACGAGAAGTTTCTCACTGACACGCTTGGCTTCGACGAGCCGGAGACCAAGTGCAAGTTCTGATAGACGCAATCTGAGGAAACCCCATGATTCGATTTTCCGTCATCGCGACCCTTGCGGTGCTTTCGATGCTCACCGCGACGCCGAGCTTTGCCGTGACCATCTTCGTCTCCAACGAGAAGGACAACACCGTCACCGTGATCGACGGCGATACGCTCGAGGTGAAGAAGACCATCAAGGTGGCGCGGCGTCCGCGCGGCATCATTCTCAGCCCCGACAACAAGGAGCTGTTCGTCGCCGCCGGAGACGGCGACATCATGGATGTGGTGGACACGAGCAAGCTCGAAGTTACTCGCCAGCTCGAATCCGGACCTGACCCCGAACTCATGGCGGTCGATCCCAAGGGCGAAGTCATCTACATCGCCAATGAGGACGACAGCCTAGTCACCATCATGGACATCAAGAGCGGCGACGTGCTGGCCGAGGTGCCGGTCGGCGTCGAGCCTGAAGGCATGACCGTGAGCCCTGACGGGAAATACACCGTCGCCACCTCAGAGAGCACAAGCATGGCGCATGTCATCGACAATGCCCAGCGCAAGCTGATCGCCAACGTGCTCGTCGACTCGCGCCCGCGCGAGGCCAAGTTCACCCACGACGGCAAGGAGCTTTGGGTTTCCTCGGAGGTCGGCGGCTCGATTTCGGTGATCGATCCTGCGACCTGGAAAGTCGTCAAGAAGATCACTTTCGAGGTGCCTGGCGTGCGGCCTGAGTCGCTGCAGCCGGTCGGCATGGACTTCACCAAGGACGGCAAGCTGCTCTTCGTGGCGCTCGGCCCCGCCAATCGCATCGGCGTCATCGACGCCACGACCAAGGAGGTTAAGGACTACATCCTGGTCGGCCAGCGACCCTGGCACGGGGAGATGAGCCCTGACGGCAAGAAATATTATGTCGCCAATGGCCTAACCAACGACATGACCGTCATCGACGTCGATAGCCTGAGAGCCGAGAAATCCGTGCCGGTCGGGCGCCTGCCCTGGGGCCTGGCCGTCATGCCCTGATTGGCTTAGTTGGTTATCGCGTCGGGCGCGCGGCCAAGGCCCGAGACATCCGACACCTCATCGAAAGTCACGCTCTTGATGAGGGCAAAAACCTCACGGCCTGGCGTCAATTGCAGGGCTTCGACCGAGTGGCGCGTGAGCTCCGCGACCAGCCTTTCCCCGCCGCAATTCAGCGCAATGTCGACGACCGGCCCTTGCAGGGGTCCGACCTCGACCACCTTTCCAGGCAAAACGTTCAGCGCGCTCAATCCCTCCGGAGCCTTGACGGCGATCATCACATCCCGGGCCCGGACGCGCATGCGTATATGCGTTCCGGGCGTTAGATCTAGCCCCGGCACCCGGAACAGACCGGCGCGACTCCTCACATGCGTAAGTTCCGCGGCAGCATCGTGCGCCTCGACGGTCCCGTCGATGACGGCTCCGGCCTCAACCGGGCCTGTGATCGGAAAGAGGTCGATCCGGCCCATTACCTCCGCGGTGGGGCCGCTGGCGACCACGCGGCCTTCTGACATCAACACCAGCGTGGTAGCGAGCCGCACGACCTCCGCTACCGAATGGCTGACATAGACAATGGGCACGCGAGCATGGTCGCGTAGGCGTTCCAAGAACGGCATTACTTCGGCCTTGCGCGCGTCGTCGAGTGAAGCAAGCGGCTCGTCCATCAGGAGCAGGCGAGGGCAGCAGAGCAGCGCGCGCCCGATCGCCACACGCTGCTTCTCGCCGCCGGAAAGTTGCGCCGTTCCGCGCTCAAGCAGGTCCTCCAAGCCGAGGAGTTCCACGACCTCATCGAGGGAAACGTGCCGCGATTCCTCCGGCGCGAACCAGCGTCCGTAAAGGAGATTGTTTCTCACCGTGAGGTGCGGGAAGAGCCGGCCTTCCTGGAACACGTAGCCGATACGGCGCCGATGCGCGGGTATGTTGATGCCGGCTTCACTGTCGAACAGGACCGTGCCGTCGACGGCTACTCTGCCCTCTGCGGGCCTCAGCAGTCCGGCAATGATGTTAACCAGCGAGGTCTTGCCTGAGCCCGAGCGGCCAAACAGGGCGGTAGTTCGTCCTTCGCTCGCCAAGGCGGCGTCGAGAGCGAAGTCGCCGAGCCTCGTTTTGGCTGTGACCTCAAGATTCATTGGGAAGGCCGAGCCTTGGTTGCACGCGCCTGACGAAGGTCTCGGAGACAAGGATGGCGCCGAGAGAGATGGCGATTGAAATCAGGGTCAGCCTGAGCGCGCCGGGCTCACCGCCCGGGACCTGCGTGAAGGTATAGATCAGCGTCGGCAGCGTTTGCGTCTCCCCTGGAATGTTGGAGACAAAGGTAATGGTGGCGCCGAACTCGCCCATGGCGCGGGCGAAGCTAAGGATAGCGCCGGCAATCACGCCCGGCAGAATCAGCGGCAGCGTTACCGTGACAAACACCAGAAGGGGATTGGCGCCGAGCGTGGCCGCGGCTTGCTCTAGTCTGCGATCCACCGCCTGAAGTGAAAGCTGGATTGCGCGCACCATGAGCGGAAATCCCATGATGGCGCAGGCAAGTGCCGCACCCGTCCAGCGAAATGCGATCACAATGCCGAATTGCTCGTCGAGAAAGCGACCTACTGGCCCTTGCCGGCCAAACAGCAGGAGCAGCACGTAGCCGGTGACCACTGGCGGCAGGACCAGCGGCAGGAGGACCAGCGCATTGAGCAACGGACGGCCGAAGAAGCGAGTTCGCGTCAGCACCATGGCGATGACGATGCCGAAAGGGAGGCTTGCGGCCATGGCAAGCGTCGCAACGCGCAAGGAGAGCTTGATGGCGGCAAGTTCTTCGGGTGTCAGCGTGAGCACAATTTGCAGTCGGTGCTTGTCATGGCCAGGCTTGAGCCGGCCATCCAGTCTCGATCTCGGCCGGGGAAATTCGCGGATGCCCGGGACTTTCGCCCGGGCATGACGAGGAAACTCTAGTAGTTCAATAGCACCTTGAAGCCCTGTGCCTCAAACACGCTCTGTGCCGACCCGGTCTTGAGATAGGCGAGGAAAGAAGGCGCCTCCTGGCTGGTCGAGGATGCTGTGATGGCGATCGGATAGAGGATCGGCGACGCGTGCGAGCTCTCTGGGAAAACGTCGAGCACCTTGACCTTGGGATCTGACTTCGCGTCGGTGGCGTAGACGATGCCGAGTGGCGCCTCGCCACGCGACACGAGAGCGAGCGCCGCTCGCACATTCTCAGCCTGCGCAATCTTGT
>DATFVP010000301.1:0-2461 GCA_035260285.1 Methyloceanibacter sp. | reverse complement strand
ACCGGGATACGAGGTCAGCTCATGGTTCGGCATCGCGCTACCCAGAGGCACGTCCGAAGAAATAGTCGATAAGCTCAATACGGCGATCAATGCGGGCCTGGCCGACCCCTACCTGAAGGCGCAGCTTACGGACTCGGGGAGCACCATTCTCGGGGGCTCGCCCGCCGACTTCTCTAAGCTCATAGCCGAAGAAACTGAGAAATGGCGCAAGGTGGTCCGAGCGGCCAACATCAAACCGGAGTGAGGCTGATCTGTGCGTGGGGCGATGTGCGGAAGCCCGTGATAATTCGACTCACGAGTATTGGCGGAATGGGTTTTGCTCGCCTGGTTGACGGTTTTTCCTTGAGCTGGGGAGCATGCCTCGGCCCTAGGATTGCATCCGCAACCTCATAAGGGGCTTCGATCGCATCGTCCCGTAGAGGTCACAGAATGAAAAAGTTCGATCCGTTGCGTTGCCGGGTGCGCCAATCCAAGCCGCAAGCGTAACAAGCTAAGTATCCTCATCTCCCAGTTTAAGCAGGAACGCATCCCAGCGGTTCATCATACGATCGTGGCGGCTGTAGCGCTCGAGCGCACTCGAGCCTTTGCTGGCAGCCACGCCGTTGAGCAAGGCGTTAGCCACCGCCATCGGCGCGACCATCGAATTCTGCACGCCGATTCCAGCGGAGGGTACGACCAGAAGAACATCGGCAAGCTGTCCGACCGCCGATATAGGCGAATCTGTCACGGCCACGACTTTGGCCCTATTCTCCTTTGCCCATAGCGCAATGCGATAGGTTTCGCGCGCGTAGGGCGGAAAACTGAATCCCAGCAGGCAGTCTTCGGGCTTCATATTGACGAGCCGAGCCGCCGCGAGCGTGTCGTTGGAGGCGAGGAGCGAGATGCCGCCGCGCAGGCGTTCGAGGACCTGCGCAAAATAGAGCGCGACCGGAAAGCTGGAGAATCCAGCAACCACATAGATCCGCCGGTCATTGGCAATAAACTTCACAGCCCGCTCGACGCAGTCGACGTCGATGCCCGCGATGGTTCGACCCAGGTTTTCCCAATCATGGCTCAGTGATGCACCGAAGCTGGTGCCCTGAAGACGACGCGCGACCTCGCTTTCGTTGGCCGGACTGCCCATGCGCGAGAGCTGTCCGCGAACAAGCGCGCGTATCCGCTCCTGCAAATCGGGGTATCCATCGAGCCCGAGGCGATAGGTGAAGCGCACAATGGTCGAGGGATTCATATCAAGCTCGGCGGCCATCTTGTCGACGGTTGAAAACGCCACCGCTTGCGAGTGCTCAATAATGTATCTGGCTATCCTCTTTTGGGATTCCGTGAATTGGTCATAGTGGCGGCGCAGCAGCTCGATCAGGTCGCCAGAATCGAGGGGGTTGGCCTCATCCTTGCGGATCGGCATGGGCGCCTCGCTCCGGTAGCCTCATGTCAGGCACCAAAAATAAGGATTGAGGTGTTGATCGACGCCGTCTGCACCCTTTCCGGCTGCCGGTTCGCCGGATTTGAGCACCAATGATTCAGGAGACGAACGGCGAACGCAAGCGCCTCGGCGACCATCTTGTTCCCAACCTCGACGAAGGGCCTGCTTAGACGCTGGATCGCCGGGATCACGCGAAGTCTGCATCGCAAGCACCCGCGCTCAATTGATATCAGCCCCGGCGGTTCGTCGGCGGCTCAACATCCAAAGCAAGCTGACAAGCAACACGTTTGCTGCTCCAACAAGCGCAAGCAGCCCCAGAGTCAAGTTCGCACCTCCGACTCCAAAAGCGATTGCGCCGACCAACGGAGACGCCGCCATAGCTATGAGAATAGGGAGCGCCAGACGTCCCATCAGCGTCGGATACCGTAACGGGCCAAATAGCGCGAGCGGCAAAGTACCTCGCGCGACAGATGCGATGCCGTTTCCCGCGCCGTAGAGCACGATCGCGAGGGAATAGGTCGGTAACCCCGCGAGCAACAGCCCCGTACCGATCGCCACCAAAACTGTAGAGGCGACCATGGTCCAGATCGGCTGGTAGTGTCGGCCGGCCAGCAACTCCACGACGCGGGCGCCCACCTGGGACGGACCGACCAGAGCGCCAAGCGCGACCGCCGTTGAAAACTCGATACCTCGCGCTTGCAGCAGCGAGAGAAGGTGGACGCCGACCAAGGAGAGGATTGCCGCGCTGACCGTAAGAACCGCGGCAAGAAGTACGAACATTGCAAATTCGCCAGGCTCCAAGGGGACATGCGGGCGCGTGCCCTGGCCGTCGTAATCGGGCGGCAGTGTGAATGTGCGTCGGGGCAATGCCGTGAGCAAGATCGGGAGCGCCACGCCGATCTGAATGGCGGCGTAGACGAAACACGTCCCTCTCCAACCTAGATGGGCGACGAGATAGGCGCTCAGTGGCCAGCACACGGTGCTGGCAAATCCCGCGAAGAGGGTCAACGAGGTAATCGCCCCGCGAGCGCTCTCACCATA
>DATFVP010000300.1:0-23882 GCA_035260285.1 Methyloceanibacter sp. | reverse complement strand
GCCGTGGGCTTCATCAGAGCGAGCCGCCGCGCCGAAAGCAGGTGGTAGGTCGCAGGCGTGTGCGGACAGTTGATGGAGATGATGTCCATGCGGGCAAGCATCTGGTCGAGACTGTCCCAATAGGTGGCCTCGAGCGCCTTCTCGACCTCCGGCGCCACGCGCCTTCGGTTGTGATAGTGGACCTGCAGCCCGAAGGCGCGCGCCCGCTTGGCCACGGCCTGGCCGATGCGCCCCATGCCGACGATGCCGAGCCTCTTGCCGTAGATGCGGTGGCCCAGCATCCAGGTCGGGGACCAGCCGTGCCAATGACTGTCGCCGCTCTTCAACAGATAGGCGCCCTCGGCGAGCCGCCGCGGCACGGCAAGGATCAGCGCCATGGTCATGTCGGCGGTGTCTTCGGTGAGCACGCCCGGCGTGTTGGTGACGATGATGCTGCGGTTCCGCGCCGTCTCGAGGTCGATATTGTCGACGCCGGTGCCGAACTGGGCGATCAATTTGAGCTGCGGGCCGGCCTGGCTCAATACGCTCCGGTCGATACGGTCGGTCACGGTGGGGACGAGCACGTCGGCGGTCTTCACCGCTTCGACCAGCTGTTCCCGGGAAAGGGGCGTGTCATCAAGATTGAGCCGCGCATCGAATAGCTCGCGGAGCCGGGTTTCCACCACGTCAGGCAGCTTGCGCGTGACAATAACTAACGGTCGTTCAGCACCAGTCATCACTCTTCCCGTTTGGATATCCGCATCGGGAGGAGTCCCCCTGCGGCATGAGGCGATCGCGCCGCAAAATCGGCGCGGGGCAGCTTTCTCTAACAGAAGCGGACCCCCCAGATAAGCGTCATGTTAGCGCTTAGGCCACGGTCCGTTCACTTTTCTGACGCATCAAAATGGATAACGATTCGCTTGAAGGGGACGCTGGACGTGCGACATCGGCCTTGGATTGGGGTGGCGTCAGGTCTCGCCCTTGCACTGCTCCTGCTTGCGGGGTTCGAAACCCGCGCCGCCGACGACGCGATCCCGGCACTAGGCCCCGGCGGCCAGAGCCATTTGCCGATCCCCCGCTTCGTCAGCCTCAAATCAGACCGGGTCAATGTGCGCAAAGGCCCGAGCACCGACCAGGCCATCGTCTGGGTGTTCAGCCGCGCAGGGCTCCCGGTCGAGATCATCGCCGAGTCCGACAATTGGCGGCGAGTGCGCGACAGCGAGGGCGCCGACGGCTGGGTGTGGCACAGCCTGCTCAGCGGACGGCGTACCGTGCTGATCGCGCCGTGGACCAAGGCCCCGGAAAACGTGCCGCTCTATTCGCGAAAGTCGACGGGGGCGAGCACGGTCGCCGAGCTTGCGCCGAGCGTGCTCGGGAATGTGCTCTCCTGCGACGGAGAGTGGTGCGAGCTGTCGATCGACGATTATTCCGGTTTCGTCCAGCAGGACAAGTTGTGGGGCGTCTACAAGGACGAAGTGATCAAATAAGGATGAGGTTTCGTGGCTAGCGCTTGCGGTCGTCGACCAGGCGCACGAGCACGTCGACGCGGCTAATGGACATGCCGTTGGGCGCTTGCGGGAGCCCCTCGATGCGGATCGAGGCGGTCTCAATGTCAATGAGCGTGCCCGAGTTCTCGCAGAAGAAGTGGTAGTGGTTGGAGGTGTTGGTGTCGAAATAGGTCTTGGCGCCTTCGACCGCCACCTCCCGCAAGAGCCCGGCCTCGGTGAACTGATGCAGCGTGTTGTAGACCGTTGCGAGCGACACCGGAACCTTACGGCTCTGCGCCTCTTCATGCAGGAACTCGGCCGTGACGTGGCGGTCGCAGCCGTCGAACAGGAGGCTCGCAAGCGCTACGCGCTGGCGAGTCGGCCGCAACCCAGCCGCGCGCAGGCGCTCGGCAATGTCCATTACCGGTAATGTCATGACCTCGGCACTATATGTTGAAGCGCCGCCGCCTGCAACGATACAACCAGAGGATAGAAGTCATAATTCAGAACCCCGGAACCGGGATTGGAGCCAGGACTTTTCCGATAACTGATTTCTGATTTCCGAGCCCTATGTTAGGAAACGGCCCTCTAAGTGGGGCGGACGCCCCGCGCATGGAAGGATCAAGAATGGTCGAGCGTCGCGAACAGTTCAATTACGAGGACCTGCTCGCTTGCGCGCGGGGTGAGCTGTTCGGCCCCGGCAACGCGCAGCTGCCGCTGCCGCCAATGCTGATGTTCGACCGCATCTCGGAGGTCAAGGAGGAGGGCGGCGAGCACGGCTGGGGACGCATCGTGGCCGAGCTCGATGTGAAGCCAGACCTGTGGTTCTTCCCCTGCCACTTCAAGGGCGATCCGGTGATGCCGGGTTGCCTCGGGCTCGACGCCCTGTGGCAGCTTTTGGGTTTTTTCCTCGGATGGCTCGGCGCTCCGGGCAAGGGCAGAGCACTCAGTGTTGGTGAGGTCAAATTCTCCGGCATGGTGCTGCCGACCATGAAAAAGCTGGAGTATATCGTCGAGCTGAAGCGGGTGATCCGGCGAAAATTCACCCTTGGCACGGGCGACGGCTGGCTTAAAGCCGACGGCGATACGATCTATACCGCCAAGGATCTGCGAGTGGGCCTATTCCAGGCGGGCGAAAGCGCTCCCGCCGATGCGTGATCGTCGCAACATCAGACACCCGCGACATCTTAAGGGGCTAAGGACGAAGTGATGAGACGCGTGGTCGTGACCGGCATGGGCATCGTGTCCTCGATAGGCAACAGCGCCCAGGAGGTGCTCGCCTCGTTGCGCGAGGCTAAGTCCGGCATCGTCAAGGCCGACACCTATGCCGAGCTCGGCTTTCGCTGCCAGGTGCATGGCGCGCCGAAGCTCGACTGGGAAGGCATGATCGACCGCAAGATTCGCCGCTTCATGGGGGCCGGCGCTGCCTGGAATTACCTCGCCATGGAACAGGCAATCCGCGATGCGGGGCTTGAGGAGAGCGATGTATCCAACGAGCGCACAGGCCTCGTCATGGGCTCGGGCGGCCCCTCGACGCGAGCGATCGTGCAGGCCGCCGACACCACGCGCGAGAAGGGTCCGAAGAAGGTCGGTCCCTTCGAGGTGCCGAAGTCGATGTCCTCGACCAACTCTGCGACGCTTTCCACCCCCTATCACATCAAGGGCTTGAGCTATTCGATCTCGTCGGCCTGCTCGACGAGCGCGCATTGCATCGGAAATGGCGGCGAGCTGATCCAATGGGGCAAGCAGGACATCGTGTTCGCCGGCGGCGGCGAGGAGCTCGACTGGACGCTGTCGGTCCTGTTCGACGCCATGAACGCCATGTCATCCGATTTCAACGACCGGCCGGAAGTGGCGAGCCGCGCCTATGACATCGCTCGCGACGGCTTCGTCATTGCCGGCGGCGCCGGCGTGGTCATTCTCGAGGAGCTCGAGCATGCCAAGGCTCGCGGTGCCCGCATCTATGGCGAGCTCGTCGGCTACGGCGCCACCTCAGACGGCTACGACATGGTGCAGCCTTCTGGCGAAGGAGCAGCGCGCTGCATGCGCCTCGCCATGCAGGGCGTTGAAGGCATCGATTACATCAACCCTCACGCCACCTCGACCCCGATCGGCGACCTCAAGGAAATTGAGGCGATCCGCGAGGTGTTCGGCGACAAGTCGCCGCCGATCAGCGCCACCAAGTCGCTCACCGGCCATTCGCTCGGCGCCGCAGGCGTGCACGAGGCGATCTATTCGCTGTTGATGATGAACAACGGATTCATTTGCGAGTCCGCCAATATTGAGACCATCGATCCCGCCGTTGCCGACATGCCGATCGCGCGCAAGCGCAGGGACAATGTCGACATCGACTGCGTCATGTCCAACAGCTTCGGTTTCGGCGGCACCAATGCCACTCTCGTGTTCCGCCGCTTCAACGGCTAAAGGCAAGGAAGCACCCGCGTCCCTCTTCACCCCTAACCAGAGTAAGTGCCATGACAACAACAAGAGATATCGCCGAGCCCGGACCGCTGATGAAGGGCAGGAGGGGCCTGGTGATGGGCGTCGCCAACGACCGCTCGATCGCCTGGGGCATCGCCCGCGTGCTGCACGGCCAGGGCGCCGAGCTTGCCTTCTCCTATCAGGGCGGCGCTTTCGGCCGCCGCGCCGTGCCGCTCGCGCAGTCGATCGGCGCCCCGATCATCGAAGAGGCCGACGTCGAGGATCTGGAGAGCGTCAAACGCGTATTCGAGGTGATCGGCAAGAAATGGGGCTCGCTCGATTTCGTCGTGCACGCGCTTGCCTTCTCCGACCGCAACGAGCTCAAAGGCCGCTATTGCGACACCACCCGCGCCAATTTCGAGCACACCATGGTGATCTCCTGCTTCTCCTTCACCGAGATCGCCAAGCTCGCTTCCGGGCTTATGCCGAATGGCGGCGCGCTGCTCACGCTCACCTATGGCGGCTCGACCCGCGTTGTTCCCTGCTACAACGTCATGGGCGTGGCCAAGGCTGCGCTCGAGGCGAGCGTGCGTTATCTCGCTACCGATTTCGGGCCGCAAGGAATCAGGGTGAACGCGCTGTCGGCAGGGCCGATGCGCACGCTCGCCGGCGCTGGCATATCGGATGCGCGCACGCTGTTCCATTACCAGCAGCGCCATGCGCCGATGCATCGCTCGCCGACGCTCGACGAGGTGGGAGGTGCTGCGCTCTATCTCCTTTCGGATCTGTCCGGCGCGGTGACCGGCGAAATTCATTTCGTCGATTGCGGCTACTCGACCATCTCCATGCCGAGCCTCTCTTCGCTCAAGTCCATGGAGAACGAGAAGGAAGCGGAGGCTGCGCCGGAAAAGGCCCCGCGCGAGGCGGCACAGTAAAACGCTGCGATATCAGGGGATTGGAGGAAGTCTGCCGATGGCTCAACTTGTAGTACTGATTTGTCTTTTGGCCACGCCGACGGAATGCACGGAGAAGCCCGTCCCCGGCGCGACAGCGTCTGATGTGGTGACTTGCCTCAAGTCGGCCGGCGACAAGGCCGACGAATGGCAGAAGGCCAACAGCCAATATTTCGTCATCGGCTGGCGCTGCGAGAAGCAGAAGGGTTGAAACGAAAAAATGGCCGGGACGAGCCCGGCCATGACGCGTTTGCTTTGAGGCTAGGGCCTAGCCCGCCGCGGCCTTTTCTAGTTGTTTCTCCTTGCCGGTCGCCTGATCGACGACCTTCATCGACAACCTGACCTTGCCGCGGTCGTCAAAGCCGAGCAACTTCACCCAGACCATGTCGCCTTCCTTGACCACGTCGATCACGGCCTTCGGCCGGCCTTCGGCGAGCTGCGAGATGTGCACGAGCCCGTCCTTGGCGCCGAAGAAATTCACGAAGGCGCCGAACTCCATCACCTTGACCACCTTGCCGTGATAGATCTCGCCGACCTCTGGCTCGGCGGCGATGCCCTTGATGCGGGAGATGGCGGCGCGGATCGACTCGGCATTGGCCGAGGCGATCTTGACCGTGCCGTCGTCGGAGATGTCGATCTTGGCGCCTGACTCAGCGACGATTTCGCGGATCACCGAGCCGCCCGAGCCGATCACCTCGCGGATCTTGTCGACCGGGATGTGGATCGTCTCGATGCGCGGTGCATATTCGCCAAGCTCAGGCCGCGCCTCGTTCAGCGCCTTGTTCATCTCGCTCAAGATGTGCATACGGCCCTCGCGCGCCTGATCGAGCGCGACCTTCATGATCTCCTCGGTGATGCCGGTGATCTTGATGTCCATCTGCAAGGACGTCACCCCCTCCGAGGTGCCGGCAACCTTGAAGTCCATGTCGCCGAGATGGTCTTCATCGCCGAGAATGTCGGAGAGGACGGCGAAGTCGGCCTCCTCCTTGATCAATCCCATGGCGATGCCGGCCACCGGCCGGCGCAAGGGAATGCCCGCATCCATCATGGCGAGCGATGATCCGCACACCGTGGCCATGGATGACGAGCCGTTCGACTCGGTGATCTCGGATACCACGCGGATGGTGTACGGGAAGGTCTCGCGATCAGGCAGCACCGGGTGTATCGCCCGCCAGGCGAGCTTACCGTGGCCGATTTCGCGGCGGCCCGGCGAGCCGAGGCGTCCGACCTCGCCAACCGAGTAGGGCGGGAAATTGTAATGCAGCATGAAGGTCTCTTTGTAGGTGCCCTCGAGCGCGTCGATATATTGCTCGTCCTCGCCGGTGCCGAGCGTCGCCACCACCAGAGCCTGCGTCTCGCCGCGGGTGAACAGCGCACTGCCATGCGTGCGCGGCAGGATGCCGACTTCGCAGACGATCGGCCTGACTGTGGTGAGGTCGCGTCCGTCGATGCGGTGCTTGGTGGAGAGAATGCTCGAGCGGACCACGTCCTTCTCCAGTTCCTTGAAGGCGCTTGCCGCCCGAGTGACGGCCGCGACGTCGGCGCCCTCCGGCGCCAAGGCGGCCACCACCTTCTCCTTGATCGCGACGACGCTGTCGCGGCGTTCATGCTTGGCGGCGATCTTGTAGGCCTCGCGTAGCTCGACTTCAGCAATCGCCCCGGCCTTGGCGGCAAGCTCCTCGGCGCTTACGTCGGTCTTCAGCTCCCACGGCTCCTTGGCCGCGCGCTCGGCAAGCTTGACGATGGCGTCGAGCACTGGCTGGAAGTGCTTCTGGCCGTACATCACAGCGCCGAGCATTACGTCCTCGGGAAGCTCCTTGGCTTCCGACTCGACCATCAGCACGGCACTTGCGGTGCCGGCGACCACGAGATCGAGCGTGCTTTCGCGCATCTCGTCGATCATCGGATTAAGCACATATTTGCCGGCGATGTAGCCGACCCGCGCGGCGCCAATCGGGCCGAGGAAAGGTATGCCCGAAAGGGTAAGCGCGGCGGAGCTCGCGATCATCGCCACGATGTCCGGATCGTTCTCCATGTCATGGGAGAGAACGGTGGCCACCACCTGGGTTTCGTTCCTGAATCCGCTGGCAAATAGCGGCCTGATCGGGCGGTCGATGAGGCGTGAGGTCAGCGTCTCCTTCTCGGTGGGGCGTCCCTCCCGCTTGAAATAGCCTCCGGGGATCTTGCCGGCGGCGAAGGTCTTTTCCTGGTAGTTCACTGTGAGCGGGAAAAAGTCGATGCCGGGCTTGGCTTCTTTGGCAGCCGTGGCGGTGGCGAGCACCGATGTGCCGCCATATTGGGCGAGAACGGCGCCGTCCGCTTGGCGGGCGATGCGGCCGGTCTCTAATCTGAGCGGTCGGCCCGCCCATTCAATTTCTACGACGTGCTTATGCAGCATGATGTTGTCTCAACGAACAGGGAATGGTTGCGCCCGAGCGGGCCCCCTGAAGGCGATGGCTCGGATCGATATGTGTATGGAGGTCCACCGGCACGGCGGGGTAAGCGTCTCGCATTACCGGCGAATGCCCAGGCGGTTGATGAGCTTCTGATACCGGTCCTCGTCCGTCGCCTTGACGTAGTCGAGCAACCGGCGCCGCTGGCTAACCATTTTCAACAGTCCGCGCCGTGAATGGTTATCCTTGTTATGCGTTTTGAAGTGATCGGTAAGATTGGTGATCCGTTCAGTCAGGATCGCCACTTGCACTTCCGGGGACCCGGTATCTCCGGGCTTGGTAGCATAGTCCTTGATAAGCTCTTGCTTGCGCAAAGCGCTGATCGACATCGGATGAACTCCTGTGAAATTGACGATGGCCTTAGCCCGGAAGATTGAAGACCCGGGTGGGGCGCAGTTCGCCTTGGCTGACCTCACCAACCGCCACGAGCGAACCTCGTGACGTGGCATAGACAGGCCCTTTGAGAATTGGAGCATCCCGGCCTCTTAACAGCACGGGTTGGCCTCTCTTGAGCCTGGCCGCATCCTGCCCGCTGATGGCGAGCGCCGGGATGTCGTCCAGCGCCGTCTGCACGGGCTTAAGAACGCCCAAAAGGGCGTCGCGGCCGGCGGCACTATGTCCTAACTCCTCAAGCTTTGCCAGGGAAATTGCGGCCTCTTCGGCGAAAGGCCCGACCCTCGTTCGGCGCAATTCCGTAACATGGGCGAAGCAGCCGAGGGCCTCTCCAAGGTCGCGGGCCAAGGCCCGCACATAGGTGCCTTTTCCGCATGCCGCCTCGATCACGCAATGGTCGGGGTCGGGCGTGTCGATCAGCTCGAGGCTCTTGATCAGCGCACGCCGCGGGGCAAGCTCGAAGTCCTGGTCTTCCCGGGCAAGGTCGTAGGCCCTGGCGCCCCCAACCTTGAGCGCCGAGTAGCGCGGCGGCACTTGGCTGATCTCGCCGACGAAGCTCGGCAGTGCCGCAGCGATGTCGGCCCGCGTGGGTCTGGCATCGCTCGTCGCCACGATAGCGCCTTCGGCATCGTCGGTGTCGGTGGCGGCGCCGAAGCGCAGCGTGAAACGGTATTGCTTGTTGCCTTCCACAGCGAAGGGCACCGTCTTGGTCGCCTCGCCGAAGGCGATGGGCAAGACGCCGGCGGCGAGCGGGTCGAGCGTGCCGGCGTGGCCTGCTTTCTGCGCACCGTAGAGGTGCCGTGCCCGCGTTACGGCTTGCGTCGAGGTCATGCCCTTAGGCTTGTCGAAGATGAGCCAGCCGTGAATTGGGAGACCTTTGCGCCGCCGCGCCATGTCGCCTCTGCTGCTACTGGTCGGCGTCGAGGTCGCGCGCGACCTCAGGCCGCGCAAGAAGCTCATCGATGCGTTTCGAGCTGGCAAAGGAAGTGTCGATCTTGAATCTGATCTCGGGCATGAATTTCAGGCTCAGGCGCCTGGCAAGCTCGCCCCGCAAGAAGCGCTTGTGCTTGTCGAGACGCTTGACTGCATCCTCGGCGCCTTCGCCGCCCAAGGGCAGCACGAAGACGGTGGCGAGCTTCAGATCAGGCGTCATGCGCACTTCTGGCACGGTGAGCGAATATTGGTCGAGCACCTCGTCGATGATCTCGCCGCGGGTGAAGATCTCGGCGAGCGCGTGCCGGATGGTCTCGCCGACTTTCAACTGGCGCTGCGAGGGTGCTCTACCCTCGCGCTGTCCCTTGTCGCGATGAATCATGCAATCGGCCTAGTTCGCCGCTGCCCCGGGCTACGGCACTCAAAGCATGCGGCGGACGTGCTCGACCTCGAAGCACTCGATGACGTCGCCCTGACGCATGTCCTGGTATCCTTCGAACGCCATGCCGCATTCCTGGCCTGCCACCACCTCTTTCACTTCGTCCTTGAAGCGCTTGAGCGTCGACAGCTTGCCCTCGTGCACCACGACGTTGTCGCGAATGAGCCGGACCTGGGCGCCGCGCTCGACCTTGCCTTCGGTGACCCGGCAGCCGGCGACCTTGCCCACCTTGGAGACGGTGAACACTTCGAGGATCTCGGCATTGCCGAGGAAGGTCTCGCGCCGCGTGGGTGCGAGCAGGCCGGACATGGCTTGCTTCACCTCATCGACAAGATCGTAGATCACGGCGTAATAGCGGATCTCGACGCCTTCGCGCTCAGCAGCCTCGCGGGCTTGCGAGTTGGCGCGCACATTGAAGCCGAGGATCACGGCGCCCGAGGTCGAGGCGAGGCCAACGTCGGATTCGGTGATGCCTCCGACGCCGGCGTGAATGATGCGGGCGCGGACCTCGTCGGTGCCGAGCTTGTCGAGAGCGGCGACGATGGCCTCCACCGAGCCCTGCACGTCCCCTTTGACGAGAAGCGTGAACTCCTTGGTGCCAGCCGCCTTTAGCTGGGTCATCATCTGTTCGAGAGAGCCGCGCTGACCGGCCACGGCCAAGCGCTTGCGTCGCTCGCGCAGGCGGTAATCGGTGATCTCCCTGGCGCGGGCCTCGTTCTCCACCACGGCGAATTGATCGCCGGCCTCAGGCGCCGAGTCGAAGCCCAGCACCTCGACCGGCACGGAGGGACCCGCTTCCTTGACCTGCTCGCCGAGATCGTTGATCAGCGCACGCACCCGGCCATACGCCGAGCCTGCCACGACCAGATCGCCGAGATGCAGCGTACCGCGCTGAACGAGGGCAGTACCAACGGGACCGCGGCCCCGCTCGAGCTTGGCCTCGACGATGACGCCTTCCGCCGGACGGTTGGGGTTCGCGTTGAGCTCGAGCACCTCGGCCTGCAGCGCGATGGCCTCGAGCAGCCTGTCCAGGCCGGTTTTCTTCAGCGCCGAAACCTCAATCTCCAGTGTGTCGCCGCCGAGGCTTTCCACCACAATCTCATGGCTCAGCAGCTCGGTACGCACCCGCTGCGGGTCGGCGCCTTGCTTGTCGATCTTGTTGATGGCGACGATCATCGGCACCTTCGCCGCCTTGGCGTGATTAATGGCTTCAACCGTCTGCGGCTTGACGCCGTCGTCGGCGGCCACCACGAGCACGACGATATCCGTCACCTGGGCGCCTCTCTGGCGCATGGCGGTGAAGGCCTCGTGGCCTGGCGTGTCGATGAAGGTGATCTTCTGGCCAGCCGGGGTCACCACCTGGTAGGCACCGATATGCTGAGTGATGCCTCCGGCTTCCTGGCTCACCACGTTGGTCGCGCGAATGGCGTCGAGCAGCGAGGTCTTGCCGTGATCGACGTGGCCCATGATGGTCACCACCGGCGCACGCGGCTCCACGTCCCCGGCCACGTCCTCGGCGCCGATGAAGCCCTCCTCGACGTCGGCCTCCGACACCCGGCGGACGACATGGCCAAACTCCTCGGCGATGAGCTGAGCGGTATCGGCGTCGATCACATCGGTAATCTTGTGCATCTCGCCGTCCTTCATCAGGTACTTGATGACGTCGACGCCGCGCTCGGCCATGCGGTTAGCGAGCTCCTGGATGGTAATAACTTCGGGGATCACCACTTCGCGCTGAATCTTCTGCTGCGCCTGCGGACCGATGGTCTGCTTCTTCTGCCGCTCGCGATGGCGCTTCAGCGAGGCAAGGCTCCGCTGGCGCTGCTCTTCATCGAGCGCGTTGGTGATGGTCAGGCGGCCGCGGACCCGGCGCTCTTCGCCAGCGCGCGGCTTGACGGGACGCTCCTTCTTATGGCGCGCCTCCTGGGTGCGCGGCGCTTCGTCTTCCTCTTCCTTGTCGACGAGATGCTTGCGGGCGACTTCCTCGCCTTTGCGCCTGGCCTCGGCGTCGGCCTCGTGGCGCGCCTCTTCCTTCCTCTGGCGCTCGACCGCCTCGTCGTGCTCCTTGGCCTTGACCTCCTCGGTGACGACGCGCCTCGCCGCCTCTTCCTGGGCCTTCTCGCGCTCGATCGCCTCGCGCTGGCGCGATTCAGTCAGGGCCCTCAGCCTCGCGTCCTTCTCCTCGTCGGAAAGGGCGCGCAGGACAACGCCGGGGCGGCGTTGCTCGTCTTCACGCTCGCGCTTGGCCGGCGCGGGCTCCGGTGCCGTCGCCACCTTCGGCTTCGGTTCCTCGACGGGTTGTGCCGCGGGCGTTGCGCCGACCGTCCGGCGCTTCTTCTTCTCGACCAAAACGGACTTCGAACGCCCATGGCTGAAGCTCTGACGCACATGGCCGGATTCCACCGTCCGGCGCACATTGAGCGTCATTTTGCGGCCACCGCGTACGCTTTTGTCGTCAGTCTCGTTGATTTCACTCATTCCTTGTCCGTGTCCGATCCAATTGGCTGGGCAAAGGCTGCGGCGCTGCCCTTGCGATAACGCTCCACGCGGGAAGCGCTGGCGAGCAATTTCGCAGCCGCTCCGCCCTGGATCAGGGCTGCATGTATCACATTTGTCTTACCTGATGCCAAACCCAATTCACCCGCGCTGAAAAGGCGGATCGGGGGCGGCGTCTCACCCCTTGCGGCAGCCCGAAATCTGCCGTCGAGCTTGCGGCAGCCGTCCTCTGCGGCGTCGCTGGCATGGATGAGGGCCGCGACCTTTGCCTTGGTGATGGCCTCCTCGACCTTGGCGGTGCCGAACACCACTTCGCCCGCCTTATTGGCAAGGGCAAGTGCGCCGAGCGCAGCCTCGACCAGCAGCCGATCGACCTGGCCGGCGAGCCCCGCCGGCACCTTGGCTTGTACCTTGAGCGCCCTCGCAAAGACATTGCGTTTGGCGGCTTCCGCCACGACCGCGTGGTCGGCGGTCACCCACCCCCCGCGGCCGGGGAGCCGCTCCTTCAGGTCTGGGACGATCTCGCCGGTTGGGGCAAGGACGAAGCGGATCAGATCCTGCTTTGGCAGGCGCATCCGCGTGAGCGCGCAGCGGCGGACGGTATCATCCGCCTCGCTCTCCGCCTCAAGCTGTGGCTCAGCAACGTCCTTCCGCAACGGGTCTCTCTCCTAAAAAGCGTCTGGTGGCTGGGGCCGCTCATGACGCGGCGCCGCCGCCCTTGGTTTCGCCCGCCTCTTCGCCTTCGCCAGAACCGGCCTCTTCAGCCTCCGGCTCAGGCGCAAGATCGGCTTCCTCGATCCATCCGGCCTTGACGCGCGCGGCGAGGATCAAATCCTCGATTTCCTGCTTGCTCAAGTTGAACCCGTCGAGGATGCCCTCGTGGTGGATGGTCGTCTCCTTGTCCTTGCGCTCGTTCCACCCGAGCAGATCGTCGGTGGCGCAATCGGCAACGTCCTCCACGGTCTTGACGTTCTTCTCGCCGAGCGCGACCAGCATCGCCGTGGTGAGGCCGGGGATGGTCGCCACGTCGTCGACGACGCCAAGGGCTTTGCGCTTCGCGTCCTGCTCGGCCTCGATCTTCTCTAGATGCTCGCGCGCACGGGTCTGGATCTCAGCCGCAGTATTCTCGTCGAAGCCTTCGATCGAAGCGATTTCCGAGGGCTCGACAAAGGCCACCTCCTCGATCGAGGAAAAGCCTTCCGACGCGAGCAGCTGGGCGATGACCTCGTCGACGTCGAGCGCCTCCATGAACATCGAGGAGCGCTCGGCGAACTCGGCTTGGCGGCGCTCAGACTCGGACGCTTCCGTCATAATGTCGATGTCCCAGCCGGTGAGCTGCGAGGCAAGGCGCACATTCTGACCTTTGCGGCCGATGGCAAGCGAGAGCTGCGCATCCGGAACCACCACCTCGATGCGCTCGGCGTCCTCGTCGAGCACCACCTTGACCACTTCGGCCGGCGCCAGCGCGTTGACGATGAAGGTCGCGGCGTCCTGCGACCACTGGATGATGTCTATCTTCTCGCCTTGCAGCTCGTTCACCACCGCCTGCACGCGGCTGCCGCGCATGCCGACGCAGGCGCCGACCGGATCGATGGAGGCGTCGCGCGATACGACCGCGATCTTGGCGCGGCTCCCGGGATCGCGGGCCACCGATTTGATGGTGACGATGCCGTCATAGACCTCCGGCACCTCTTGCGCGAACAGCTTGGCCATGAATTCGGGGTGGGTGCGCGACAAAAAAATCTGCGGGCCCCGCTGCTCGCGCCGCACATCATAGACATAGGCGCGGATGCGGTCGCCGTAGCGGAAGTTTTCGCGCGGCAAAGTCTCGTCGCGGCGCACGATTGCCTCGGCGCGCCCAAGGTCGACGATGACATTGCCGTACTCGACGCGCTTGACGATGCCGTTCACGATCTCGCCGACGCGGTCCTTGTACTCGTCATATTGGCGCTCGCGCTCGGCCTCGCGCACCTTCTGCACGATCACTTGCTTGGCGTTCTGCGCCGCCACCCGACCGAAATCGAGCGGCGGCAGCGGCTCGGCGATGAAGTCGCCGACTTGCGCCGCGGGGTTGCGGCGCCGCGCCTCCTCGATCGAGATCTGCGTCGCCTCCATGGTTACCTGCTCGACCACTTCGAGCAGCCGCGCGAGCCGAATCTCGCCGGTCTTTGGATCGACCTCGGCCTTGATCTCGTTCTCGCTGCCATAGCGCGACTTGGCCGCCTTCTGGATCGCATCCTCCATGGCCATGATCACCACCTGGCGATCGATCGCCTTCTCGCGCGCGACCGCGTCCGCGATTTGTAGGAGCTCCAGCCTGTTGGCGCTCACGCCTGCCTGGGCCATCTGTTTCTGCCTCCGTTAAATCCAACTTGCGGGCGGCTGCCCGCGACAATTCCTCTAATGCGCCTTGCTGGCGGCAAGATCGGCGCGGAAGCCTGCCTGATCGGCGACAAGCTTCGCTTCGCTGATCAGCGAGAACGGGATGCCAATCACGTGTTGCTCCTTTGAGCCCGGCGGCTCGATCCGCAGCAGCGCCTCGCCGTTCTTCACGCCTTCGATGCGGCCCCTGAACCGCTTTCTGCCGTCGACCAGCTCCTTCAGCTCTACCTTCGCCTCGTGACCGGTGAACCACGCGAAATCGCTCGGCCGCACCAGAGGCCGGTCGATGCCAGGCGTCGAAACTTCGAGCCGATAGCCTCCGGGCAGGGGGTCTTGCGCATCGAGCATCGGCGAGAGCTTCCGGCTGATCTCTGCGCAATCGTCGATGGTCATCTGACCCACCGGCCTCTCAGCCATCACCTGCACCGTGCCGCCGTCGCGGGCTGAAACCTTCACCCGCACCAGGCGGAAGCCAAGCTCCTCGAGCACCGGCTCTGCGAGATCGGCGATCTCGCGCTCGGCGCCGGTCTCGCGTGCGAAGCGGCGGTCAGCGCTTGATGAGCGGCTCGACATTGATAAAGCCATGACTCCCGCAAACGAAATGGGCAAGCGGGGCGCCTAACAAAAAGGAGCGGGCGAAAGGCCCACTCCTGATCAAAACCAATCATGAGTTCGCAGGTAATATACGGTGTTTTTCAAAGGATTCAAGGAGGCTTGCGGGCTATTAGCGCCCGAGGATCGAGTGGCGGCTACGGTCGAAATCGTTGATTCGCTCGTAGCTTAGGGCGCAGATGCAGGAGGAAAGATAACCGCCGGTGGCGGTGGCGCCGAAGGCAAGGCTGTCCTCGAAATTGCAAGTGTCGTCGCGGAATCCGATCCATTTGCGCTGCGCGTCCTTCAGCATGTCGAGCTGGGCGTCTGGCCTCACCTCCATCTCGGCCGCGGCGGCTTTGACCGCTTCCTGTAGCTCGGTGAATTCCTGATTGAGTAGCGCATCGGCGGTGTCGGCGGCGCGGGCAAGGCAGGCCTTGTAGTCCGGATTTGAGCCGGTCTCCTTCTCGCAATCGGTATAGCAGGCGCTTTGGATCTGGCCCTGATCGAGGGCAAGCGCTGGCGTGGAGAGCAGCATCAGCACGAGGAGAGGGGCGCGCATCGATTTCTTCCCTGCGGGAGGCAACATCGTCAGAGGCGACGGAAGCTGAGATAGGCCGGTTTGCGGCCCTTGCTCAAGGCCTTCCGCTCGTAGCGGGTCTCGGGCCAGTCGGACGGCCGCTCACGCCAATCCTTGGGCCGTTCCGCCGTGCAAGCAAAGGCCCGGCTTGCAAGGATGGTTAGGAGAGCCTCACCGGCATAGTCGCCGCTGTCGCTCGCAAATCTAAGCTCGCCGCCTTGTCTCAGCACCCTGGCGAGATCGGCGACGGCATCGGGCGAAACGAGCCTCCTCTTCTGGTGCCGCTTCTTCGGCCAGGGGTCAGGGAACAGCACGAAGATGCGCGATATCGAACGCGGCGGCAGCCAGGCGAGCACGTCGCGGGCGTCGCCGTCGTGGATGAGGATGGTGTCGAGGCCCAAAGTCTCGATCTTGCCGAGCAGGCTCGCCACGCCATTGATGAAGGGCTCGCAGCCGATGAAGCCAACGCGGCGGTGATGCTCGGCCTGCCACACAAGATGCTCGCCAGAGCCGAAGCCGATCTCGAGCCAAACTTCTGTGACGGGTTGCGCGAACAAGCGCGTGAGCGGGGAAGGGGCGGGCTTGGCGAAAGGGAGGCGCAAAGTCGGCAGCAGCTCGTTGAGCAGGCGATCCTTCCGCCCGCTCAGGGGCCTCGCCTTCCGACGGCCGTAGGACCTGAGACGGTCCGCATACTGTGCTGGCTGATCCGGCAAGCCGACGCTCTCCCGATTTGTCATGCCCGCGAAAGCGGGCATCCAGTACCCAGGTCTAGGAGGACTATCTCCGCTAGGGTTACTGGATCGCCCTGTAAAGCAGGGCGATGACAAGGAAAAGAGAGGCCTTAAGAAAGCTCGGCGCGGATCGGCTCGATCAGATCGAGGCGCTCCCAGGAAAATCCGCCGTCATTGTCAGGTTGCCGGCCGAAATGGCCGTAGGCCGCGGTGCGCTCATAGATCGGCCGACTGAGCCCGAGATGCTCCCTGATGCCGCGCGGGCTCAGATCCATTACGCGCCGGAGCGCCTGCTCGAGCTCGGATTCGCGGATATTGCCGGTGCCGTGCAGATCGACATAGAGCGAAAGCGGCTCCGACACGCCGATGGCGTAGCACACCTGCAGCGTGCAGCGGTCGGCGAGCCCCGCCGCCACCACGTTCTTGGCGAGATAGCGCGCGGCATAGGCCGCCGAGCGGTCGACCTTGGTCGGATCCTTGCCCGAGAAGGCGCCGCCGCCATGCGGAGCTGCCCCGCCATAGGTGTCGACGATGATCTTGCGCCCGGTGAGCCCCGCGTCGCCGTCAGGGCCGCCAATGACGAAACGTCCGGTGGGATTCACGTAGAATTTGGTGTCGCGCCCGACCCAGCCTTGCGGCATCACCTCGTCGATGAAGCCGCGCACGATCTCCTGCACTCGCTCTTGGCTCACGTCTTCGCCGTGCTGGGTCGACACCACGATCGAGTCGGCGCGCACCGGCTTACCGTCCTCATAAGCGAGCGTGACCTGGCTTTTGGCGTCAGGGCCAAGCTCCGGCACCCTGCCGGTGTGTCGCGCCTTGGCCATCTCATGCAAGATGCGGTGAGCGTAATAGATCGGCGCCGGCATCAAGGGCTCGGTCTCGCGGCAGGCATAGCCGAACATGATGCCCTGGTCGCCGGCGCCCTCTTCCTTTTGCTTCTCTGCATCGGGATCGACGCCCATGGCGATGTCGGCCGACTGCTCGTGCACGTAGAATTCGAACTCGGCGTTCTTCCAGTGAAAGCCCTTCTGCTCGTAGCCGATCTCGCGCACGGCGCGGCGCGCGGCGTCCTCGATCAGTGCCGGTGTCACCGATTCAGGTCCGCGAACCTCTCCGGCCATGACGATGCGGTTGGTCGTCACTAATGTTTCGATCGCCACCCGCGAGTGCGGATCGGCGGCCATGTAGAGATCGACCACGGCATCGGAGATGCGGTCGCACACCTTGTCGGGGTGACCTTCCGAGACCGATTCGCTGCTGAAGAGATAGTTTCGACTGTTCGCCACGGTGACCCTCAATGAATCCGACGGTGGAGGACGGGACCGTTGTCCTGCGCCGGCTTAATACAAGAAGAGGGGTGGCGGTCAAGCCGCCTTATGATGCTTAAGCGTTATCGCTGCTCGCGCTCAACGCCCGAACGAGATCGACCACGCTCTTGCGAACCTTCGGATCGGCGATCTTGACGAAGGCGCGATTGAGCTCAAGACCCTCGCGGCTGTTGAGGAATTCGAGAATGAAAGCCTCAGAGTCCGCTTCCGCCATGCCGGGCGTCCTGAGCCCGTCGACATGCGGTGCTTCCTCGAAGAAGAATTGTACGGGGACGTCGAGGATCTTGGAGATCTGGAACAGCCGGCTCGCGCCGATGCGGTTCACACCCTTCTCGTATTTCTGCACCTGCTGAAACGTGAGTCCCATGCTCTCCCCGAGTCGCTCTTGGCTCATGCCGAGCAACATGC
The DNA here is from genome assembly GCA_035260285.1 of Methyloceanibacter sp. Classification (GTDB taxonomy): domain Bacteria; phylum Pseudomonadota; class Alphaproteobacteria; order Rhizobiales; family Methyloligellaceae; genus Methyloceanibacter. The sequence goes on along the minus strand of DATFVP010000300.1, from coordinate 6,305 downwards.
GGCGCAAACGGACCCGGCTCCCCACGTGCTGATCCACCGGGTTAGGCTTCTTGCCTGCCATTCGTTCACTCACCAATGTCATATTGGTTGGACGATCACTGACGCTTCGTTTAGTCCCCCAGATCAACAATTTAATTAGGGGTGGTTCCCAGGGCCGTCAAGCATTTCGGCGCCGCATGTCAACTTCATTGCATCTCCTCGCGTTGCGAGGCATTTGCAAAGAGTTCAAAAGGGTCCAAATGCCAGCGATTCCTTGATTACGCGGCGGCCCACTTTGGTTTATCGAGCCAACGAGAAACTGCGAGATAGCCAACAAGCGCAAAGGCGAGAACCGCGAGTTCGATCCAGCGTCCCCACATTACGAATTTCGTAATCGGCAAAGCCTCGGGCAAAAGACCGTCGACGACTCCTTCTTGCTTCAAACCGAGTTCGCCGAGAACGCGTCCATAAGGATCGATGATCGCCGAGATGCCTGTGTTGGCCGCCCGCACCACCGGCAAACCTTGCTCGACGGCGCGAAGTTGCGCCTGATGAAAGTGCTGATAAGGACCTGCGCTGGTGCCGAACCACGCATCGTTGGTGACGTTGAGGAACCAGCCGGGTCTTTGCGAGGTGTCGGCAACCTCGTCGGGAAAAATGATCTCGTAGCAAATGAGCGGCCGTGCCGGCGGTGCGCCCGGGATTGGGAGTAGGCGAGATTCGGTGCCGGCAGTGAAGCCGCCGCGGATGCCGGTGAGCTGCAAGAAGCCGAGGCTCTCCATGAAATCCTGAAACGGAAGATATTCGCCGAACGGCACGAGATGGACCTTGTCGTAGCTGCCGAGGATCTCACCCTTGTCATCGACCACGATAAGACTGTTGTAGACGTGCTCCGTGGCAAGCCGTCCGTCGGCGTCGCGCTCCTCGACGACTCTCGCAGTTCCCACGAGCAGGCTCGTGCCTTCTGGCAGCACGTCGGCGATTTCGTGAAGCGCCTCTGAGGAGTCGGCGAGAAGGAAGGGAACTGCCGTCTCCGGCCAGACCACGAGCGTGATGCCGTCGAGCCCTCCAGCGCCGCCGCCGGATTTGGTGAGATCGAGATAGGTGTTGAAGATTTCGGCGCTGTTCTCAGGCCGCCATTTGTTGGCCTGATCGACATTGGCCTGGACGATGCGGAGCCGCACGCCGGTGGTAGCGGCGCTGGCCTTCGCGAGCCGCACGTTTCCCCACATCGCGCCGGCAGCAAGCACCAGCGAGAAGAAGAGCGTGACGAGCGCGGCGCTGGTCGGCCGGGCGAGGCCAGAGCCTTGCGGCGCCCAGATGGCAAAGGGGCTGCCGAACAGGAGCAGCGCGAGCAGGCTAAGCGCGTAGACGCCGAAGATTGACGCTGCCTGCATCATGGGGAGCGTCGCGGCGAGCCCGTATCCCACGAGATTCCAAGGCAATCCGGTAAGTACATGGCCGCGGGCGAACTCGGCGAGGCCGAAGGCTATTGCGACCGCGAAAACCCGTGCCGCGCCTGGGCGCCACAGGATTGCGGCAAGCGCCGCAGCGGCGGCATAGAACAGAGCCATGCCGCTGGCGAGTCCCGTCATGGCGAAGGGGATGAGCCAGCCGTGACGCCAGGGCTCGACCAGAAAGGCTTCGGCGGTCCAATAAAGACCGGTAAGGAAATAGCCGAAGCCGAACCAGAATCCGATGAGCGCTGCGCAGCGGAGCCGCGTGCTAAGCCTTGCGTGATCGGCGTGGCATCCGTCGAGCAGCCAGACGAGCAGGCCGAAGCTCGCGAACAGCACCGGCCAGACATCCAGTGGGGCAAAAGCGATCACGGAGATGGCGCCCGCGATGGCCGCCAACAAAGCGCGCTTCCACCCCTTCAGCGTCGCGACCCAATCGGATGCCGCTTGCACGAACTTTAGAAGCACTCAGCTGCTCTCGGGCGCTGGTGTTTCGGCAAGCGTCTCTTTGCGTTCTTGCGCCTTGTGGATGCGCAGCTTCTTGATGCGTCGCGGATCGGCCTCAAGCACCTCGAACTCGATGCCGCTCGGGTGCCGCACCAGCTCGCCACGCGCCGGGATGCGGCCGGCGAGCGAGAACACGACACCGCCGATGGTGTCGATGTCCTCTTCCTGCTCAGGCGTGACGAGCTCGACCCCGAGATGCCGTGCGAGATCCTCGATTGGCGTTCGGGCATCGGCGATGAGACCGAGCTTCGGGTCCTCGCGGATCATCGCTTCCTCAGCGACGTCATGCTCGTCCTCGATTTCGCCCACTACTTCCTCGATCAGATCCTCGATCGAGACGAGTCCGTCGGTGCCGCCATATTCGTCGACGACGAGGGCAAGATGCCGTCGCGACAGCTGCATGCGCAGCAGAAGATCGAGCACCGGCATCGACGGCGGCACGTAGAGAATTTCGCGGGTGATGCCGATCGACTGCACGGTGCTCGCAAGGTCGACGGCGCCGAGATCGAGATTCGGCGCGCCGCTCTTCTCCGCCGCGGTGGTGATCCACGACATGAGGTCGCGGATATGGATCATGCCGCGCGGATCGTCGAGCGTTTCGCGGTAGACCGGGAGCCGTGAATGCTCAGCCTCGCGGAACACAGCCATCAGCTCGGCGACGGTCATCGATTCCTCAACGGCGATGATGTCGGCGCGCGGGACCATGACGTCCTCGACCGTGAGTTTGCCGAAGCGCAGCGTCTTGAGCAGCATGGCGCGCTCTTGCCCGCTGAAGGTGTCGCCAGCGCCCTTGGCACGGGTCAGGGCATCCTCGATCACCTCGCGCAGGTCGGGCTCTTCGCCGAGCCCGAAGCGGGCGAGCAGGCGCTCGAGCCAGGACGGCTCCTCCTCAGCCGACGGATCGCTCGCGGGCTGAAGCTCGTCATCGGAGAGCGGGGCGTTGCTCATGGTAATACCTCTGCAAGGCCGGCTTGCAGGTCCTCCGCGTAGGGATCGGCGATGCCGATCGTCGAGAGCACCTTGGCCTCGAACGCCTCCATCGCCTCGGCGTCTTTGTCGCGCTCATGGTCGAAACCGAGAAGATGCAGCATGCCATGCACCACGAGATGGGCGGCGTGATCGGCGGGCGGAATGTCTCTGTCGGCAGCCTCGGCGAGCACGGTCTCGGCGGCAAGCACCACATCGCCGACTGGCCGAGGCTCGCCGGCAATTGAGCCGGGAGAATAGCCGGCGGGAAACGACAGCACGTTGGTGGAAGAGTCCTTGCCGCGCCAGGTGCGGTTCAGCTCGCGCATTTCGGCATCGTCGGTCAAGACGATGGTCGCCTCGCAAGGCTCCCGCCTGTCCGGCGAAGCAGCAGTGAAGGCGGCACGCGCCGCGCGCGTCAGTGCCTCGTCGCCGACCGCGATGCGGTCCCAGATCTCCGCATGGCGGACGACCTCAATCTCGAGTGACGAGAAGGTGAAACTTGAGCCGGTGGGACTTGGGCCAGGGTCAGCCATGGCGTTCACCCCGCTTGGGCGCCGCCTCATAGGCGTCGACGATCTTGCCGACCAGCTCACGGCGAACCACGTCGCGGCCGGTGAAGGCGATATGGGCGATATCGTCGATGCCTTCGAGAATGGAGATGGCTTCAAGCAGCCCGGAATCCTTGCCCGTCGGCAGATCGACTTGCGTCGGATCGCCGGTGACGATCATTTTGCTACCCTCGCCCAGCCTCGTGAGAAACATTTTCATCTGCATCGGCGTGGTGTTCTGAGCCTCATCGAGAATGATCAAAGCGTGGGAGAGCGTGCGGCCGCGCATGAAGGCAAGCGGAGCGATCTCGATCATGCCGGTGGCAAGGCCGCGCTCGACCCGCTCGGGCGCCAGCACATCGTAAAGCGCATCGTAAAGCGGCCGCAAATAGGGATCGACCTTCTCGCGCATGTCGCCCGGCAGGAATCCCAGGCGCTCACCGGCCTCGACGGCAGGGCGCGACAGGATCAACCGGTCGCATTTGCCGCTTTCCAGGCACAGAGCAGCGTAAGCGACGGCGAGATAGGTCTTGCCAGTTCCGGCCGGGCCGGTGGCGAACACGAGGTCATGGGCCTCGAGCGCCGAGAGATAGGCGCTCTGCGCCGGAGTCCGCGCCGTGATCAGGCGCTTGCGCGTGCGGATCTGCTGGGCAGCGGGGACCTTCGCGTCATGCTGGTTAGCTTCCGCCACGGGCTCAGGTGTCCGCGCGTGGCGGATGGCGCCGACCACCTCGCCGACCCCGATCATCTCGCCTTGCGCGAGCCGGCCGTACAGCTGCTCGAGCACGGACTTTGCGGCCTCGCGCGATTGCTCAGGCCCGCGCAAGGAGACCACATTCCCATTGACCACGGCCTGGATGCCGAGCCGGTCTTCGAGCACTGCGAGATTTGCGTCATAGTCTCCGAGGAGATCGCGCACGAGCCTGATGTCGTCGAAGAACACCACCAGGGGTTCTTCCCGGCCATTGGCAGACGAGGCGTTGGCGCGCTTGTCAGACGCGGCTTTTCGCCCACGCGTCAATGGCGGTCTCCGTCCGCTGGCCTTGCCGGTCACACGGCCGCCTGAACTGGTTCGCGCCATTCAAACTCCGATTTGATGACACCGGTGAGACTGTTCGGCCCCGCGCTCACAATGTCAACATCAACGATCTGGCCGATCAAATCCTTAGGGCCCGTCCCATGCACGGCCTGGAGATAGGGTGAACGCCCGGCGATCTGCCCTGGTTTCCGCCCCTGCCGCTCGAACAGCACCTTGAGCTTGCGCCCGACGGTCGCCGCATCGAAGGCCTTCGCCTCGTCATCGAGCAGGCTCTGCAGGACATGCAGGCGCTCGAGCGCGATCCTGTCAGACACTTGGTTTGGCAGGCTCGCTGCCGGCGTTCCCGGACGGGCGCTATATTTGAAAGAGAAGGCGCGGGCAAAGCCGATGCGGCGGACGAGGGCCAAAGTGTCTTCAAAGTCGGCGTCGGTCTCGCCGGGGAAGCCGACAATAATGTCTGTGGAGAGAGCGATGTCAGGTCGCGCCCTCCGGATGCGCTCCACGAGCTCGGCGTAGTTGTCGGCGGTATGCTTGCGGTTCATGGCCGTGAGGATGCGGTCTGAGCCCGCCTGAAACGGCAGATGCAGATAGGGCATGAGCTTCGGCTCGTCGCCGTGCAGCGCGATGAGATCGTCATCCATGTCGCGTGGATGGCTCGTTGTGTAGCGGAGCCTCTCGATCTCGGGAGTGTTTGCGAGCCTCTTTAGCAGCTTGGAAAGCGACCAGTCGCGGCCGTCGGGGCTTTCGCCGCGGTAGGCGTTCACATTCTGACCGAGCAGCGTTATCTCGCGCGCGCCTCCGCGGGCAAGCCTCTCGGCCTCGGCGATGATGGCGGCGACCGGCCGGGAATATTCCGCGCCGCGGGTATAGGGCACGACGCAGAATGTGCAGAACTTGTCGCAGCCTTCCTGCACGGTGATGAAGGCCGAAGGCTGCGCGCGAGCGATCGGCCGATCGGGAAGGGCGAGGAACTTGTCCTCGGCCGGGAAGTCGGTGGCGACGACACGCTCGCCCCCCTTTCGCACGCGTCCGATCAGCGAGGGAAGCTCATGATAGCTTTGCGGGCCGACCACCAGATCGACCACACTCGCACGCTCGAGCATCTCCTGCCCTTCGGCTTGCGCCACGCAACCTGCCACCACGATCATGGTGCGGAGCCCGCGGGCACTCCGCGCCCGCTTCACCGCACGTACCCTGCCAAGCTCGGAATAGATCTTCTCGGCAGCCTTCTCGCGGATATGGCAGGTGTTGAGAATTACGAGATCGGCCTCGGCTGGGTCGTTGGTCGGGGCATAGCCGTGCCCGGCAAGCGCCTCCGCCATGCGCTCGGAATCGTAGGCGTTCATCTGGCAGCCGAAGGTCTTGATGTGCAGCTTTTGGGGCGTTTTCGCCATTGTCTTTTGGTGCGGCACCGGGGCGCCTCTCGTCAAGGGGCGTGGCGCATCGGCGGCGCTCGCAAGCGTGTGGAATGCCCTCCATGCATAAAGTCGCACCCGCCTTTATTGTTTTTCATCGGGCGAGGGCTATATACTCGACTTACTCAATAGGATTTCATCTGAGAATCACATTTTCGTCCTTGATCTCACAAAAAGCAAAATATGCTCTCCGCGCCCTGGTGGCGCTCGCCAAGGAAGGTGACTCGCTCATGATCAGCGAGATCGCCGCTCGCAAGAACATCCCGCGCAAGTTCCTTGAGCAGATTCTGCTTGAGATGAAGCGCCACGGCATCGTGCATAGCCGGCGCGGCAAGCTCGGCGGCTATAGCCTGCTCATGCCTCCTGACAAAATCACCTACGGGCAAGTGCT
>DATFVP010000299.1:0-2059 GCA_035260285.1 Methyloceanibacter sp. | reverse complement strand
TCGCGGCCGACAAGCTGCACGTAAGTGCCGGCGGCGCGCGCGATCTGCCCGCCTTTGCCCTTTTTCATCTCGACATTGTGGACGATGGTGCCGATCGGCATAGCGGCGAGCGGCATGGCGTTGCCTGGCTTCACGTCGGCGCGGGTGTCGGCAATGATGGTGTCGCCGACGCCAAGCCGCTGCGGCGCAAGGATGTAGGACAGCTCGCCGTCCTCATATTTGATAAGGGCGATGAAGGCGGTGCGGTTGGGATCGTATTCCAGCCGCTCGACCTTGGCCGGCATCCCAAGCTTGCCGCGCTTGAAGTCCACCTTGCGATAGGCACGCTTGTGCCCGCCGCCCCGGTGCCACATCGATACGCGGCCGAGATTGTTACGGCCGCCGGTCTTGGTCAGGCCCTCGGTCAGCGCCTTGACGGGTTTGCCCTTCCACAGATTGCTGCGGTCGATAAGCACGAGCTGCCGCTGCGACGGCGTGGTCGGTTTATAGGTCTTAAGCGCCATCGCGTCAGATCCTCGTCGTCACGTCGATCGTCTGGCCTTCGGCGAGCCTGACGATGGCTTTCTTGACGTCTTGCTGCCTGCCCCTGACGCCGCGGAAATTCTTGCTCTTGCCTTTCCGGGTCAGCGTGTTCACCGACAGCACCTTAACCTTAAACAACGCCTCGACGGCCGCCTTGATCTCGGGCTTGGTCGCGTCGCGGCGGACCTTGAACACGACCTGATTGGATTCCGACACGGCGGTCGCCTTCTCGGTGATAACCGGCGCGAGGATGACGTCATAGGCCACGTGCCCGCTCATTTGAATCGCGCCTCCAGCGCCTCGACCGCGGCCTTGGTTAGCACGAGCTTCTCGTGCCGGAGGATGTCGTAGACGTTGATGCCCTGCACCGGGAGCACGTCGACCTGCGGCAGGTTGCGCGCGGCCTTGGCGAAGGCCTCCTGGACCGAGGCGCCGTCGATGATCAGCACCGACCCGAAGCCGAGCTTGGCGAAGCGCGATTTGAGCTCCTTGGTCTTGCCGTCTTTCAACTCGCATTTGTCGATGACGATGAGCGTGTCGGATTTGGCCTTGGTCGACAGCGCATGCTTGAGCGCAAGCGCCCTCACCTTTTTCGGCAAGTCGATGGCGAAGCTGCGTGGCTTCGGTCCGAACGCCTTGCCGCCGCCCCGGAAGATCGGCGCCTTCTTGCTGCCGTGACGCGCGCGGCCCGTACCCTTCTGACGATAGAGCTTGGCGGTCGTCGCGTTGATCTCCGAGCGGTCCTTGACGTGAGCGGTGCCGGCCCGGCGCTTGGCAAGCTGGTAGCGCACCATGCGCTGCAAGATGTCGGCGCGCGGCTCAAGACCGAAGACGTGGTCGGAGAGGTCTACGGTGCCCGCCTTCTTGGCGTCGAGAGTGGTGATGTCGGCTTTCATCACTCTTGGCTCCCACCTTCAGCCGCACTCGTCGCGGCGGGTTCGGCCTTCTCGGACTTGGCCTTCTTCGCCTCTTTCGGCTGCTCGCCCTTGCGGAAAGCGCCGGGCTTCGGCGCCGCTTCCGGCAGGGCGCGCTTGACGGCGTCGCGCAACAACACCCAGCCGCCTTTGGCCCCGGGCACCGCGCCGCGGATCATGATAAGGCCGCGCTCGGGATCGGTCTTCACCACGCGCAAATTCTGCGTGGTGACGTTTACGTCGCCCATATGGCCGGCCATCTTCTTGCCCTTGAACACCTTGCCGGGGTCCTGGCGCTGTCCGGTCGAACCGTGGCTGCGATGGCTCACCGAAACGCCATGGCTCGCGCGCAAACCGCCAAACCCGTGCCGCTTCATCGCGCCGGCAAAACCCTTGCCGATCGAGGTGCCTGACACGTCCACATACTGGCCCTCGACGAAATGGTCGGCCGTGATCTCGGCGCCCACCTCGATCAGATTGTCGGGGCTCACGCGGAATTCGGCGAGCTTGCGCTTGGGCTCGACATTGGCGACGGCGAAATGGCCGCGCGCGGCACGGCTCAGGCGCTTCACCTTCGGGCGTCCGGCACCGAGCTGAAGCGCGGTATAGCCGTTCTTCTCCGA
>DATFVP010000298.1:0-10502 GCA_035260285.1 Methyloceanibacter sp. | reverse complement strand
GTGGATCATCTGTTGTGGTCGGCCTTGGCAGGGATGCCTGAGGTGTTCATGAAGATATGGTGGGTCCCCGAGGAGTTGAACCTCTCGACGCCCGCCGCTCTGTTTCATAGTCGGCCGGGTTACAGCCGGCTGAGCGGAAAGGGACCCGGTGCTGGCGGTCCGATTTGAACGGACACTGTGCGGGGTTTAGGCCCGCCGCCTCTACCGTTGGGCTACGCCAGCGTGTGCCACGGGTCCGATTCGAACGGACACTGCACGGGGTTTGAAGCCGCTGCCTCCTACCAGTTGGGCTACCGTGGCATTGGTGCACGCGGCTGGATTCGAACCAGCACTGTTCACCACCTCAAGGCGACGCCTCCTGCCAATTGGGCTACGCGCGCGAATGGCGGACGGTGGAGGGATCGAACCTCCGCACCCTTGCGGGTTCGGCGCGATAGCAGCGCGCTGCCTTACCTCTCGGCCAACCGTCCGTAGATGGCGGAAGCGGCAGGAGTCGAACCTGCAAGGCCCTGCGGCACACACGGTTTTCGAGACCGGCCCCCTCGCCAATGGGGTTTGCGCTTCCATGTCGGGACTGCGTTCGTTGGTGCCCCTCGCTGGGTTCGAACCAGCAACCTCCGCGTTCTGAGCGCGGCACCTCTACCGATTGGGCTACAGGGGCAGTTCAGGGATGGGGGTGGACGTTGCGCGTTAAGGTACGCGCGGGCGACCGCTCAGCGTAAATAGCGTGAGCGCGTACTTAGTCGGGATAGGGTCGCAGATCGGTCCATGGGCGGCGATATAAGGCTGCTTCGCGCAGCGGTCAAGGTTCAACTGATTGCAGGCCCGGGTGATCCGCACCACATCAAATGGGAACCGATCAGGGAGAATTCCGATGGCTGAATCAAAGAAAGCGCGCGCCGTTGGCTTCAACCACGTCGCGCTCGAGGTCGGCGACATCGAAGAGGCGCTGGCGTTCTACGGCCGCTTGTTCGACTTCAAATTGCGCGGCAAGGGCAACGACTCTGCGTTCATTGATCTTGGCGACCAATTCCTCGCTCTGCAGAAGGGGCGCAGGCAGCCTGCGGATGACGGCCGGCATTTCGGACTGGTCGTAGATGACAAGGAAGCCGTGCGCCAGGCCCTGGCAGACGCTGGGGTCGAGGTGCTGCCCGGGCGGTTCCTTGATTTCCGCGATCCGTGGGGCAACCGCATTGAGATCGTCGGCTACGATAACATCCAGTTCACCAAGGCGCCGTACGTGCTGCGCGGGATGGGGCTGTCGCATCTGTCGAAGAACGATCAGGCTCTGAAGGAACTTGCCGACAAGGGGATGTTGCCAGGCTGAAACGGACTTCAGCGCCATTCGTTCTTGGGGAAAGCACACCGCAAAAGGAGGCCCCAATGGTCGAAACACTGATCGAGAAAACCTGCACCCCTTGCAAGGGCGGAATCCCGCCGTTGACCAAAGGCGAGGCGCAGAGCTTCCACGCCCAGGTGCCAAAGTGGGAGTTGAGCGATGAGGCGCGCAGCATCGAGCGTACCTTCCGGTTCAAGAACTTCGGCGAGGCGCTCGCGTTCGTGGAGAAGGTCGGAAAACTCGCAGAGGAGGAGGCCCACCATCCCGACATCCGCTTCGGGTGGGGCTACGCGACGGTTTCCCTGCAGACGGAGAAGATCAAGGGGCTGCAGGAGAACGATTTCATCATGGCGGCCAAGGTAGATCGCTTCTTCGATCAAGAGGCCGCGTAGTCGCGAATGGGCGGGCCGTGAGCAATGTCGTAACCGTGCTGGGCGGCACTGGCTTCCTGGGACGCCGCGCGGTGCGTCACCTGCGGGACAAGGGGCTCACGGTTCGCATCGGCTCCAGGCATCCGAAAACTTCTGGTGGCGATGACCCTGAGTTTCGGCGCGTTAGTGTCGATATCCGCGAGCGTCGATCGATTGCGGCAGCGCTTGAGGGGGCGTTTGGCGTGATTAATGCGGTGAGCCTCTACGTCGAGAAAGGAACAGATACGTTCCATGCGGTGCACGTCGCGGGGGCGGAGCGTGTCGCCGAAGAGGCACGAAAAGCCGGGGTGCAGCGCCTGATCCAGATCTCCGGCATCGGCGCCGACGCCGCGTCATCCTCGCCATACATCCAAGCGCGTGAGCAGGGAGAGCAGGCCGTGCGCGCGGCATTCGCCAACGCCAGCGTCATTCGACCGGCCGTGATGTTCGGACCAGATGATGCGTTTCTCAACACCCTCGTGCAGCTGCTGCGCCGTCTTCCGGTCTATCCGATGTTTGGCCGGGGCAGCACGCGATTGCAGCCCGCCCATGTGGAGGATGTTGGCGAGGCTGTTGCCGTTCTCATCGAGCGAGCACCCACGGAATCCATCACGGTGGAATGCGGCGGACCGCGCGTCTACACGTATGAAGAGTTGCTCCGAACTATCGCGGATGTAGCGAACGTGAAGCGTATGTTCATGCCGGTGCCTTTCGCTGCCTGGCATGGTCTGGCGCGAGTGGCAGAGATGGTGCCCGGCGCTCCAGTGACGCGTAATCAGGTGGAACTGATGGAGATCGATACCGTCGTCTCCGGCAAATTCCCGGGCTTTGCCGATCTTGGGATTTCGCCGAAGGGGATGGAGGAAACCCTACAAGCCATCCTGAGGCGGTCCTAACAACGTGTGGCGAGGCGGTGGGCTGGTAAGAGTGTTCAAGTTTCGGCGCAACCCCCGGGTTCGCGTCTTCGCGTCATGTTGCGAGACATGGGCCGAATGGGTCCGCCTCACAGGGCGACGAGATCGGTGTGTCCGAAACCCTTGGAGTAGTCGAGCACGGAAATAACCGTCGGCGTAACCCGGAAAATACGGACGTCGTCCGGGCCCGGCATTGGGATGGGAAGCGGGACTTTCTGTTCCGGGTATTTGAGCGGAAGCATCTTCAGGACCTTGGCCGCTTCGGCCCGATCGGTCACGGCTGTTGCGCGCGCGGCCAAGGAGAGGCCGGTGATGGCCATGATGTCTGGGGTGTCGTGATCGATCGTTAGCGATACCCGGTCATCCCGCGCGAGGTTCGCGGCCTTTTGGCTGTCCAGGCCACAGAGGAAGTAAAGAGTGAGACCTTCGTTGACGTAACCGACGGTCGTGGCCTGCGGCCAACCATCCGGCCTCAGCGTGGCGATGCTCATGATGCGATGCTGATCCAGCAGCGCCAGAATCTTCTTACGAATCTCTTCGTCCATCGGCGGTCTCCTCGATCAGTCGCATGGTGACGGCACTACGAAGAGGCCGGACGTTCCTGCCGTTCAAGGCGGGGCCAGCGTCGCGGGCCGGTCAGGGGCGGTCGGAAGCGGCACCCGCTCCCGCCGCGGCGCGAGGTCGGGGCACAGGACGAGCTTGCCCTCAAGACCGCCCGCCTCAAGACGTCGATGGGCCTCGGCGACTTCATCAAAGGAGACCCGCGCGGCGACACGCGGCCGGATAGCGTCCGCTGCCAGCAGGTCGAAAAGCCGCTCCAGATCCTCCCGGAACCAGGTGGGATGTCGCGCTCGCATTGCATTGATGGAGTAGACGCGAATGCGCTTGCCGCCAGGCAACCAGCTTAGCAATCGCCTCCCTACATACACGCGGGCGATCCACATCAAAATGGTGAGCAGGCGACTCTGCGCCTGGACGCCCGCCGTGTAACCGTAGGCGCAGAGCAGACCGCCGGGCTTCAGCGCCGCGAACGAGCGGCGGTAGCCGTCCTCGCCGACGCCGTCGAAAACGACGTCGAACCCGCCTGGCAGAATGTGCGTGAAGTCTTCGCGTTGATAATCGATCGGCGTGGCACCCAGCCCGCGGACGAGCGGTCCATGGTCGCCGCGCGCGGTGCCCCAGATCTCGAGGCCGGCCATCCTGCCGAGCACGAGCAGCGCCTGACCGACGGCCCCGGCGGCTCCCTGAACGAGTACGCGGTCTCCTCGCTGGACGTGGGCCGCACGGTGAAGGAGCTGGTATGCCGTAGTCCAGCTCAGGATCACGGCGGCCGCCTCCGCCGCGTCGACCCCCGTCGGTACGCGAGCCAGGTGGTCAGCGAGGAGCGTGCGATAGGCGGCGTTCGACCCGACCACCGTCATGTCGGCCACGCGGTCGCCGACCTGAAAACTACTCACGCCATCACCGAGCTGATCGATTTCTCCCACGACGTCATAGCCCATTACGAAAGGCGGCCGGCGGAGCATGGTTTGGGCGTAGAGGTGGCGCCGGATCACAACGTCGGTGTACTCGATGCCCGAGGCAAGGACGCGGACCCGCACCTCTCCCCGGCCGACCGTCGGCAAGGGAGTGTCGACTAGCTCCAGTTCGTCGGGACCGCCGTAACGCCTGACTTGAACCACCTTGTTGCGCAACTCGCTCATGGCCGGATTCCTCGCAAGTCACCCTGCCCCGACTGGAGAGCCATGTCCTTGACTAGGATCAAGGCGGCAACAGGCGTGGACCGCCCCTAGCGGCACGCCCTCAGTGACATCGCGTTTTGAACGGCGGGGCTGTGGCTACCGGAAGCGCAGATTGTCGCGCGAGAGCTGGCTGATAGCCTTGCACCCCATGAGTTTCATATCGCGCTCGATCTCCGCGCGTAGCAGACCGAGGGCCCGCTCCACACCCGGTTGGCCGGCCGCAGCCAGCGGGTAGAGGTAGTAGCGGCCGATGCCTACGGCCTTGGCGCCGAGGGAGAGAGCTTTCAGCACATGGGAACCGCGCTGGATGCCCCCGTCCATCAGGACGTCGATGCGATCACCAACGCAATCGACAATCTCGGCGAGCTGATCAAAGGAGGCACGTGAACCGTCCAGCTGCCGGCCGCCATGATTGGACGCCACGATGCCGGTGCAGCCGATGTCGGCGGCGCGCCAGGCGTCGGCTGCCGCCATGACCCCCTTGAGACAGAATTGGCCGCCCCAGAGCTGGACCATTTCCGAGACATCATCCCAGTTCATGGAGGGGTCGAGCATCTCGGTGAAATAGCGCCCTATCGAGAGCGCAGCGCCGCTCATGTCGATGTGCGCGTCGAGCTGAGGGAGCTTGAAGCGCTCGTGGGTGAGGTAGTTGATTGCCCACATCGGCTTGATGGCGAACTGCAGCATGCCGCCGAGCGTGAGGCGGAAGGGGATAGAGAATCCGGTGCGCAGATCACGCTCTCGGTTACCGCCCGTGATGCTGTCGACGGTCAGCATCATGACCTCGACGCCGGCCTCCTTGGCCTTCTGCAGCATGGCGCGGTTGAGGCCGCGATCCTTGTGGAAATAGAACTGGTAGACCTGGGGCGTGGGGTGGGCTGTGCGTAGCTCTTCGAGCGCCACGGTTCCCAGCGAGGAAACGCCGAACAGGGTTCCGAATTTGGAGGCGGCACCGGCCACAGCGCGCTCACCCTCGTGGTGGAACAGGCGCTGCAGAGCAGTCGGCGAGCAGTAAAAGGGCACGGCAAGCTTCTGGCCCATGACGGTGACCGAGAGATCGACGTTCTCGACGCCGCGCAGGATGCTGGGCACCAAATCGCATTGCTCGAAGCTTGCTGAATTGCGCCGATGGGTGGCCTCATCGTCGGCCGCACCGTCGATATAGTCGAAGATAGGGGCGGGGAGCCGGCGCCGTGCAAGCCGCCGGAAGTCATGGAAGTTGTGGCATTGGCTGAGGCGCATCATGAGATCGCGGTTGATCCGCAGCCGCAGAGAGGTCGTGTTGCATTGTATGCCGCCTGTGGCCGAGGCGCAGCGGCGCTGTTCACAGGCCGACCGGGTGAGCGGTGAGCGATGACGGCGGCGGTTGTCCTACTTCGCGGGAACGCGCCTCAACTGATGCATGGTCGCCGAGGGGCGGTCATTCGCGGGCTGCATGCGGACGCTTTCGCGCAAGGCATCGCGTAGGGTGACCGGACGCCGGTGCTTCTTGAGGAGATCGCGGAAAGCCTCGTCGGCAAGGTGCTGGAGGCGCTTGCCGGATTCGAGCCCCAGCTGATTGAGCGCGTGCCAGGTTGCAGGATCGAATTCGATGCGGCGGCGGACGGGCGACTGCTTCATGGTGGCGCAGACTCATCCTGCATTACGGCAAAAGCCCGGACCGTTGATGGTTCTGCAACTGGCTGCGAAGGCTATCCCTTGGCAGCTTTGCGCTTGGGGCGGGCAGCGGGTTCGGCCTTTTTGGCCGGCGTCGCTTTGGCGGATTTGCCCTTGCCGGATTCGCTCTCGACGCTGCGTCGAAGCGCATCCATCAGATTGACGACGTTGGCGGGGCGCGCCGCCGGCTTCTCCTTCGGCGCCGGCAGACCTTCCTGCTTGGAGCGAATGAGTGCGATCATCGCGCTCTCGTAGAGATCCTCGAACCTGTCCGGCTCGAACTGGCGTGTCATCTTGTCGATGATGTCCTCGGCAAGACCAATCATCTGGTCGGGCAGCTTCATCTCAGGGATTTCTTCGAACACCGCCTCGTCGCTGCGGATTTCATAGGGGTAGTGCAGCGTCGTGCCCATGATGCCCTTGCCGAAGGGCTCCAGCATCATCACGCGCTCGCGCCTTGCCATCACCACACGGGCGATGCCGACCATCTTCTTTTTCTTCATGGCGTCGCGGATGACGGAAGGCCTCCTGGCCGACCCTGTCTTCGGGGGCGAGGTAGTAGGGTGTGTCGCGGTAGCGGTCGTCGATCGTGGCCTTGGGTACGAACTTCTCGATGTCAACGGTGTGCGTGCTTTCAATCGCGATGTTGGCGAGCTCGTCATCCTCAACCTGGACGTAGGTGTCCTTGCCGACGGCATAGCCCTTCACCTGCTCCTCGGTCGGCACTTCCTCCCCGGTGACGGCGTCCACCATCTGCCGCTTCAGGCGGTTGCCGGTGGAGCGGTTGAGGGTGTTGAAGCGGACTTTATCGGAGGAGGAGGTGGCGGGGTAGATGGCGATGGAAGCGCTCACCAAGCTCAGCTTGAGGTAGCCCTTCCAGTTGGAGCGGGGGGCCATGTCTAGGGGTAGTCCTCGATACGCACGGAACTGCCCTAGATATTGTGCCAAACCTGGGTGCGGTCAACCGTTGTCGACGGGAGCGCTGTGACCAGATCGGCCAAGCGAATCCCGTCACACTTGTCACTCTGGCGGCTCGAAATCGGAAGTTAGCGTGTGTGTGAGGCAGGAGACACGCGCACTCACCGGAGGAACGAACCATGAGAGATGAACTTGGAGCCCCCAATATGGTGGACCGGAGCGCATTCGAGGCTGGGCTGGCTGCATTGCGGGTTCGAGAGAAGGCTCACACACGAGAGAGTGACGCCATAGCAGCCGCTCGCCGACGGCTGCCGATGGTCGAGACGAATGGCGCCACACCGCTTATTGGCGAACGTGGAGCGGTGACACTTTTGGACGCGTTTGAGGGGCGCCGGATGCTCATCGCCTACTACTTCATGTGGCACGCTGGCCAGCCGGCGCCCGAGCAATGCGAGGGGTGCACCTGGGTTACATCGCAGGTCCACGAGCTGTCCTACCTGCATTCCCGGGACGTCACCTTCGCCGTGTTCGCCCAAGGCCCCTACGAGGAGAGCGCTCGCTACCGCGACTTCATGGGCTGGGAGATGCCATGGTATGCGGCCGAAAAGGCGTCGCTCGAAACGCTGCTGGTTGGGCGCAAGGTGGGCATGATGCACATCGTTTGCTACCTGCGGCAGGGATCCAGGGTCTTCGAGACCTACTGGACGACGCGGCGCGGCGTTGAGGCGATGGATAATAGCTTCCGCTTGCTCGACTTGACCGTCTATGGGCGGCAGGAAATGTGGGAGAACTCGCCGGCCGGTTGGCCGCAATTGCTCAAAGGCAAGCAGCATATGCGTGTCGACGGACGTCCCACGTCGCAGTGGTCCCGCCTGAAGGCCGGGCATTCGGACGACCTGGGAAGCGGGAGGCGATGAACCTTTCAGGCTGGCGCTGAGGTGGCCTGGGTGAGCGCGGCTGCGACGTCCCTCTCGCTTATGGAACGCGCACGCTCACCCAGCCGATCATACACCTCTCGAATGAACGCGAGCCTGTCATCAGGACTGGCAAAGGCGCTGTCGGGAATGAGAAAGAACAGATTGCCGTGGGAAACTATCACGCCGTCGCGGTCAAGGAGCATCTGGCTGAGCCCGCGCCATTTCAGGTAGTGCTCGATTTCCTCGGTGATGAAGCGGAGGCCGCCTTCGTCTTGCTTCATCGTGATCGTGGTGTTGAACGTGGCGCGGCTCTTCACCTCGGCAATCCGCAACCTTCGGAGGAGATAGGCGACGCCAAGCGAGACTGCGGCGACAACAACGAATAACAAGATCGGCCCAAACGGGATTCCGACCGCATCCAAGCGGTCCTGGATGGCGTCGGCAAAGAAGGTGATGAGAAAGACCGCGGCGAGAGCCGAGGCAACCCAGACCCAAGTCAGCCACCAGAGCTTGGGATAGGCCTTGCGGGATGCGGCGCGGCTGAGCCTGGTCAGGCGCTTAAACGGCAGCTGATAGGTCAACTCGCGCTGCATGAGGATCCCCTCGCTCAAGGCTCTGGCCGCGAAGCTCGCATGGTGCTTGAGGATTTGGCCCGAGTGATGGAAAGGGCAAAAGTGGCCGAGCAGGAAAGACTTGAGGCGTGGCGGCAAGCTCCTTCGGAACTGCTGTTGAGCATCAACGTTGAGCTGGCATTCAGGGAACCAACAGGAGGGTCTGGGATGGAGGCCGCGAACATCCAGAGTTATGCTCGGCAGCTCTTTGAGGCGCAGGGAGCCAAAGCCATTGCCGAAGCTGCTCAGAAGGCAGGCGCCTTTGAGCGGCGAGGCGAGAAGGAAGAAGCAGAGACGTGGCGGCGGATCGAAGCCGCTTTGATCTTGCTGCGCGGGCCACGGGAAACCTAAAGCGTTGTTCAAGGGGGACTTGCGATGAATGCCAGCAGTTACGCACGACTGGCCGCGGTGATCTTTGCGATTGTCGCCATTGTGCAGCTCGCACGCGCCGCGGCGGGGTGGCCTATTACGATCGGCACGGTGGTAGTGCCGGTTTGGGCGAGCTGGATCGCTTGCGTGGTCGCGGGCGTACTTGCCTGGCTGGGGTTCAGCGGGTCGCGGAGTTGAGTTTCAGCCCGCCGTCGTTAGAGAGGAGGGGGTTGTGGAGCTATTGATCCCACTCGGCGCGATTTTCGGGGCCATCCTTGTTGGCGCTATGAGCCCCGGCCCGAGCTTTGTGCTCGTGGCCCGTACATCCGTCGCGGTCTCTCGTTCCGCCGGGGTGGCAAACGCACTTGGGATGGGGTTAGGCGGATTGCTATTCGCGGCTGCCGCGTTGCTTGGTTTGCAAGTCGCGCTCGCGGCAGTGCCATGGGCATATCTGGGTTTGAAGATCGCGGGCGGGGCCTATCTGCTCTATCTGGCAGTGCAGCTGTGGCGCGGCGCGCGCGAGCCAATTGAGATGCAACCTGTGTCAACGGATGGACCCGGCAGCTTGCGGAGATTCTTTGCGGTTGGCATCGTGACACAGCTGAGCAACCCCAAGACGGCCATTGCCTACGCCAGCATCTTCACGGCGTTGTTGCCAGCCGATCCGCCCGCCTGGGCGGCAGGGGTGATCCTGCCGACTATTTTCCTGATCGAGACCGGCTGGTACGCGATCGTGGCGGTAGTGTTCTCGTCAGATGGCCCGCGGCGGAGTTACATCGGCGCGAAATTCCTCATCGATCGCCTCGCGGCCGGTGTTCTCGGGCTGCTCGGGGTGAAGCTGCTGTCGGAAGCAAGGTAAGAGGAGAGACAAAATGCAAGGCGCACCCGAAGGCTTCAATACGATCACGCCGCAGATCCACGTCAGCAACGGTGACAAGGCCATCGCGCTCTACAAGAAAGCGCTGGGAGCCAAAGAGCTCCACCGAATGCTGGCTCCAGGCACAAAGACCATCATGCATGCGTGCCTGGAAATCGGCGGCTCCAAGCTGTTTCTGAGCGATCACAACCCGCCCGGTCAGAGCCCAAAGGGCGCGGACTCCAGCTTCTATGTCTACGTCGCCGACGTTGATGCCGCCCACAAGAAGGCGAAGGCCAGCGGCATGAAGGAGATCATGCCGCCGACCGACATGTTCTGGGGCGATCGCATGAGTGCTCTAACCGATCCATTCGGTCACAACTGGAACCTGGCGACTTTTAAGCGCCAGGTTGACCCGGCGGAAATGCAACGCGCCATGAAGGAGCAGTTTGGCGCAGCGATGGGCGAGGCAGGGAAAGGTAAGAAGAAGGCCGCCAAAACGTAGCTTGCAAAGAACAATGCCAACGGAGGGATGCAGTAGCGCGTTGGGGGGAAGCGCCCCGCGATGCTTGGGGCGTGGCGCTATCGAAAGAAGAGGTATTTAATGAGAGCTGCGGCGGCCAGAAGCAGCACGATGGTGACGAGCACGAGTAGCGCGTTCAGCGGCCAGCTCCACACAAAATAGGTGTCGTGCATCACGAGATCAGGCATAGCCGGTCTGCCAGGGCTCGGCTTCAACCGTGGCTATGTCTCCTTGCGCCAATCTGAGC
>DATFVP010000297.1:0-2940 GCA_035260285.1 Methyloceanibacter sp. | reverse complement strand
GGCCGGCGTGTTCGCAGCCTTGGTACTGACCTATCTCGCCTACCTGCTCCTGTCCTGATGCGACTAAACCTTCTTGCGGTTCTGCTTTTTGCTGTGGCCCTGACGGTTGGAGCGGTGCTGGGCTTTCTGGCCGAGCAAGCTACCCAACCTTCGGACTAGGGCCCCACTCATGGGGTCGGTTTATGGGACCCATTTAGGGGCATTTTTCGGCCACGCCTTGATCGTGCGCACAATGAACGTGACACGCTCGCGATCAATCTCTCGGATCTTTCCGGCAGCAACCAGCCGATCAAGCGCACTAGTCTTTCCATTCGGGAACGTTGTGCATTTCCCATTCCTCGACCCCGACAGGGCAACCCTCGGCCCAATCACGAAGTCGATACACAAGCCAAGGCTCACAGTGGGATCGCAGCCATCGCGGCCTCGCAGTGCCGCTTCAAGCTTATCTAATTCAACTTTTCTGGGCCGGGCGGGTTCAGTCGCGCCCCTCGACGCGCACTCTTATTCCGGCCATGTCGGGGTTGGCCTCGAAATAGGCTTTGAGCGCCGCAAAAAGCTGCGGGTGCTCTTTCTCGTCGATGGTGAACTTGTCGTTCTTGCCCTTCTTCTTGCCTGAGACCTTTATCACCGTGGGTTTGTCAGCCATAGGGATGCTCCTTGTATCTTCTGAAAGCTAGTCGAGTTCGGCGTTCCGCAAGCGGAGCGCATTGCCCACCACCGAGACTGACGACAGGCTCATGGCCGCCGCCGCGATCATCGGCGACAGCAGCATGCCGAAGGCCGGATAGAGCACGCCTGCCGCGATCGGCACGCCAAGTGCGTTATAGACAAAGGCGAAGAACAGGTTCTGTTTGATATTGCGCATGGTGGCGCGGGCGAGGTTGACGCCCCGCATCACGCCGCGGAGATCGCCTTTGAGCAGGGTTAGTCCTGCGCTTTCCATCGCTACGTCGGCGCCAGTGCCCATGGCGATACCGACATCTGCCTTGGCGAGCGCCGGCGCATCGTTGACGCCGTCGCCGGCCATGGCCACCACTCGGCCCTTACGCTGCAACTCGTCGATGAGGGTCAGCTTGTCCTCAGGCCGCATCCCGGCTCTGACCTCGTCGATGCCGAGCCGTGTCGCGACCGCCTTGGCGGTCGTCTCGTTGTCTCCAGTCGCCATGATGACCTGAAGTCCCAGGGCATGGAGCTTGGCAACGGCCTCGCGTGCCGTCGGCTTGATCGGATCGGCAACGGCGACGATGCCTGCAAGCTTGCCGTCAATCGCCAAGAACATAACTGTCTCGCCCTGTTTACGCCGCGCCTCTGCGGCCTCGGCGAGCGGTGCGATGTCAATGGCCAAGCTTTGCATCAGGCGCGCGTTGCCCAGGCCCGCCACCCTTCCGTCGATGCGTGCCTTCACCCCTTGGCCGGTCACGGCCTCAAAGTCCTCCGCCTTGGCCGGCTTGAGACCGCTCTCCTCGGCCCCGCGCAGGATCGCGGCGGCGAGAGGGTGCTCGCTGCCCGCATCGAGCGAAGCAGCAAGTCGAAGCACCTCGTCCGGTTGGAAGCTGGGCGCTATCTCGACCCCAGTCAGCGCGGGCTTGCCTTCGGTCAAGGTCCCTGTCTTGTCGGCAATCAGGGTGTTGACCGCGGCAAGGCGCTCTAGCGCCGCGGCATTGCGCAACAAGACACCGGCTTGCGCGCCGCGCCCCGTCGCCACCATGATCGAGATCGGCGTAGCAAGCCCGAGCGCGCAAGGGCAGGCGATGATCAGCACGCTCACCGCCGCGACCAGCGCATAGGCGAGCGAAGGCGACGGCCCCAAAAACAGCCAGGCGAAGAAGGCGATCACCGCGACGAGGATCACCGCAGGCACGAAATAGCCCGACACGGTATCGGCAAGAGCCTGGATCGGAGCGCGCGAGCGCTGGGCCGACGCGACCATCTCAACAACTTGCGCGAGCATGGTTTCGGCGCCCATGCGGTCAACGCGCATGTCGAAGCTGCCCCTGCCGTTGAGCGTGCCGCCGGTGACGCGATCGCCGGCAGTCTTCTCGACTGGGATGGATTCTCCGGTCAGCATCGATTCATCGATGGCGCTGCGGCCCTCGATGATCGTGCCGTCGATGGGAACTTTGTCGCCCGGCCTCACACGCAACACGTCGCCGACCTTGACCTCGGCGAGGGGGATGGTCTCGGTCCTACCGTCGTTGAGCACGCGGAGCGCCGTCTTTGGGGCAAGGTCAAGGAGCGCGCGGATGGCGCCGCCGGTTCTTTCGCGGGCCCTGAGCTCGAGCACCTGACCGAGAAGCACGAGGGCGACGATGACGGCGGCCACTTCAAAGTAGACTGGAACGAGACCGTGAGCGTCGCGCATCGCCGCGGGGAAGAGTCCCGGCGCCACCGTGGCGACAAGGCTGTAGAAAAATGCGGCTCCCGTGCCGAGCCCGATCAGCGTGAACATATTGAGCCAGCCGGAGCGAATGGACTCAAAGCCGCGCACGAAGAACGGCCAGCCGCACCACAGGACGGCTATACAGGCGAGCGCCAATTGGAGCCACTGCTTGGCCCAGGCATCGAGGAAGGGAAGAATATCGAGGCCAAAGACGTGCTGGCCACTATCGATGAGGAAAAGAAGGAGCGACAGGGGGCCGCCGATCCAAAGCCTTCGCGTGAAGTCGACAAGCTCGGGGTGGCGGGCGTGCTCATGCTCTGGCGGCACGCCCATTGGCTCGAGCGCCATGCCGCAGATCGGGCAATGGCCGGGTCCTTCCTGCACGATCTCGGGATGCATTGGGCAGGTGTAGAGTGTGCCCTGTGGCAGCGGCTTTGGTTCGTCCTGCTTGGTGAGATAGCGTCCGGGATCGGCCGCAAACTTTTCCCGGCAGCCCTCCGAGCAGAAATAGTAGATGTGGCCGTCATGCTTCGCGCTCGGGCCGCGCGCGCCGATGTCCA
>DATFVP010000296.1:0-6377 GCA_035260285.1 Methyloceanibacter sp. | reverse complement strand
ATTCCTTCTTGGGAGGCAGTTTCCCTTGGCGTTGCCGTCATCGCCCTCGCCGACGTCGCCGGCCTCCTCGTCCTCATCTCCGCCGCCGGGCTTCCAGAACAGCGTTGGGCCTATTCTGTGATTCTGATCGTTGAACGAACCGGGATTTGACAGATCCTCGATCTCGCCGAACATCTCGACGCCCAAGCCTCGATGCTTGGCGAAGTCGTATTCGCCGCGCCAGCCATATTCGAAGCCGAGGCCGTCGGTCTCGGCGAACTCGCCCATCTGGCGGCTGAAGAGCGTGTTCGTGGTCAGCAGGAACTCGCCTGCGGCGAACTCCACGATCGGGCCGAACTCGATCTCGTTGGCCGTATCGGGCTGCGTGGCCCAGCCATAACCGGTGGCGAAAGAATTGCGTCTCGAGCTCGACATCCTCAACGAGCCAGCTGCTACCTTCGGGTACGACAGTGCCGAGCGTGGTGGAGATCATCCACCAATCGATGATGCCCATCTGTATTTCGAAATCGTGGCTTTGGCGGAACGGAACTTCCTCGTCCTCGTCAACCTGGGGCAGACTCCAGTGATAGGCGCCGCGATATTCGAGTTCGACCTCGCCCTTCTCGATCCTGGCTTCCTGGATTTCGAATTCAGCCAAGACCGGCTTGGTGCCGGCCAATGTCAGCCCCCGCCGTCGCAATGGCGAAGACCGCCACAGTACAGGCCAGGTGCTGCAGCTTTCGCTGTAGCATTGGTGTTTTTTCGCAAGTGCAGCCCCCAAGAAAGCCTTGCTTAAGCCTTGAGCCGAAACCTAGCAAAAGTCCCTCGCCCAGGCGTGGCAACAATGATTGCCAAGCCTGGCGCTAACCTTGGCAAGAAAAACCAAGTTGAAAGACCGCGCCTGCAGGCTGAAAGACGCCCTTAGTTGCCCGACAAAACCCAGTATAACGTGGGAGCTGACATGGGGCCGGTGCCGGTAAAGCGTGCACTTGCCCAAAGGGAAGATCAGCTGAGTTTCTGTTACTCATCCGCCACGGAAACTCTGAGATTTATGATGCGCTACCAGACCAAGCTCCTGATCACCGCCTGCCTGCTGCTGGCCTTGTCTCTCTCGGCGGCGGGGCTCGCCTATTGGGGCGTGAGCCAGTCACACAGCTACCTCAGCCGCTCGCGCATCGCACACCAGGAGTTGGAGCGCCAGTTGCAGCTTTCCCGCCATAGCCAGCAGCTGTTCAAAGCCTGGACCGACACGCTTCTGACCGGCATCAGCGACCGCCCCCTTGGAGCCGCTTACCTGCACCAGGTCATCGAGTCCGATCTCGCCGAGCTCGATCAGCTCACCCAAACCGAGCTCACTATGGTCGGCTCCGAGGAACGCAGGATGGAGACTGCCGAGCTCGACCGGCTCAACGCCATCAAGAGCGAATTTCAGCACACGCTCGATCAGCTCGGCGAAGTGGAGCAATTGCGCAGCCGCGGCCGCCCCGATGTCGCCTGGTCGACGCTGCTCGCTCTGCTCAAGGGCGGCATCGATAAGAAGCTGAACGAGCTGATCGAGGTCGCGGTCGCCGACGAGACCGCCGAGGTCGTCAGGATCGACGCCGATGCCGCGCGGCTCTTGAGCCGGCTTGAGCAGATCAGTCAGATTCACGCGGTCCTTGCGATTTTGATCACACTTGCGCTTGTCATGCTGCTCCTGCAGCGGCTCCGCGCCCCGCTCGCCGAGCTGCTGCGCGGCACGCGCGTGCTTGCCGAGGGCGATCTCTCTCATCGCATCGCCATTTCCGGGCGCGATGAGTTCGCCGATCTCGGCCAAAGCTTCAATCGCATGGCCGACGACCTCCAATCGCACCAGAAGGCGCTGCAAAGCGCCCACGCCAATCTCGAGGCCCAAGTGGCGGAGCGCACCGAGGAGCTGCGTCAGGCGAACCAGTCGTTGCGCAAAGTCGACGAGGCAAGGCGCGCTTTCTTCGCCGACATCAGCCACGAGCTGCGCACGCCGCTCACCGTCATTCGCGGCGAGGGCGAAATTGCGCTGCGCGGTCGGAACAAGCCGGTCGCCGAGTATAAAAACTCGATCTCCCGCATCGTCGAGCAGGCCAAGCACCTCTCCGTGCTGGTGAACGACCTTCTGTTCATCGCCCGCCAAGGAGCCGGCGCCGCACGCCTCAACCTGCAGACCATCGACCTTGGCAATTTGCTCGAGAACGTGTGCGGCGACGCCAAGGTCATCGCCCATTCGAAGGCCGTCGACATTTCCTACGCCAATGGATCGGCCGAGGAGCTTGTGCTTGGCGATCCAGCAAGGCTCCGGCAACTTTTCATGGTTCTTTTGGATAACGCTGTCCGCTATTCGAATTCCAAAAGCGAGGTGAAAGTCGATATAGCAAGCGCTGGCGACGAGGTGCGGGTGCGCGTCTCCGATCACGGTATCGGCATCGCGCCGGAGGAGCTGGAAGGAATTTTTGAGCGGTTTCGTCGCGGCGGCAACGCCAGCGAGCACAACGAAGAGGGCTTGGGCTTGGGTCTGCCGGTGGCCAAGGCCATCGTCGAAGCCCACAAGGGAAGGATCGAGATGAACAGCCGCTTGGGCGAAGGGACCACTGTTACGGTCGCGCTGCCGGCCTCTCCGCCGGAGGGTGCCGCGTGAACGTCCTTCTGGTCGAAGACGAGCCGCGGGTCGCCGACTTCATCGATCGCGGGCTCCGCGCCGAAAATCACGGCGTCACCGTCGCCGCCTCCGGATCCGAGGGGGTCGATCTCGCCAAGACCGGAGAGTTCGACGTGATCGTGCTGGATTTGATGTTGCCCGACATGCACGGCTATGACGTCTGTCAGCGCTTGCGCCTGGAGGGCGATCACACGCCCATTCTGATGCTGACCGCCATGGACACGCTCGAGGACAAGATCAAAGGCTTGCGCGTCGGCGCCGATGATTATCTCGCCAAACCCTTCGATTTCGATGAGCTGCTCGCCCGCATTGAGGCGCTGGTCCGCCGATCGCGCAATTTCGCTCCGCGGTCGAATGTCCTGCAGGTTGCCGATCTTGTGCTGGATCGCGATCTGCTCGAGGTCAAGCGCGGCGGCGAGGAGATCAAGCTCACCGCCAAGGAGCTCGCCATCCTCGAGCTGCTGATGGGCGCGCCGGGCCGCGTGTTCTCGCGCACCCGCATCCTCAATCAGGTTTGGGGCTACAGCGAAGACCCGCTCACCAACGTCGTGGACGTCTATATCGCCAGGCTCCGCCGCAAGATCGACACGCCAGGCCGCGAGCCGTTGCTGGAAACGGTGCGCGGCCACGGCTATCGCCTCAGGGCTGCGGCATAAACGCGAGGCGCGCACGGCTTGGCAAAACACACCCGGAAGTTTGGCAATCTTGCCAGGCCAATCTTGCTTAGTTCGGCTGGATGGGTAGAGTATGCCCCGCCACTCTCGCGGTCACGCGCCATACCCATCCCGGGCCTCGCCTACGCGAGTTACAAGCAGCGTCTGCCGCGTGCCGTGGCATTGGAGCTGCCCGCTCATCTCGTGGCGAATCCCGGCGATTTGGGACTTAAAAAGAAACACCGCGGAAGGAGCGCCCGTTGCGTCCAGCTCTGTTAGCATTCCTGATTGCCACCATTGCAGCGTTCGGTTTAAGCGAGCCGGTCCAGGCGGCGACCAAGGTCACGGTCGGCGTCCTCAAATTCGGGACGGTGAGCTGGGTGCTGGACACCATCCAGAAGAACGGCCTGGACAAGGCCGAGGGCTTCGAGCTCGGCGTCGTGCCTCTCGCGAGCACCGAGGCGACCGCCGTCGGCCTGCAAGGCGGCTCGGTCGATATCGTCGCCACGGATTGGCTGTGGGTGTCGCGCGAGCGGAGCGGCGGCGCCGACTTCACCTTCTCGCCGTTCACCACGGCGCTCGGCGCCATCATGGTTCCCCCCAATTCCCCGATCAAAACTCTGACCGACCTCAAGGGTAAGAAGCTCGGCGTCGCCGGCGGCCCGCTCGACAAAAGCTGGCTCTTGATCGTGGCCTATGCACTGCGCACTGCCAATCTCGACCTCAGGACCGAGACCACGCAGGTGTTCGGCGCGCCGCCGCTGCTTGCCGAGAAGGCGAAGCAAGGCGAAATCGACGCCGTGCTCAATTTCTGGCCCTATGCCGCAAGGCTCGAGGCGGCAGGCTTCAAGCAGCTGATCGGCATCGAAGACGTGGTTAGCGAGCTCGGCGCCAAGGGCGAGGTGGCCATGGTCGGCTACGTGTTCAGCGAGAGTTGGGCCAACGATAACCCGAAGGCCGCTGACGGCTTCCTGCGCGCGGCGGCCAAGGCCGACGAGCTGCTCGCCACGTCGAATGAGGCGTGGGAGGCGATCAGGCCCCTGATGCGGGCCGAGGACCAGGCGACCTTCGAGGCGCTCCGGCGGCGCTACCGCGAGGGCATTCCGGAACGGTCGGTCGCCGAAAACGAGTCAGACGCCAAGGTGCTCTATCAATTCTTGCGCGAGCTTGGCGGGGAGAAGCTTGTCGGGCCCGGCGCCGAGCTCGCCCCCGGCACCTTCTGGAAAGGCGGCAAGTCTTGAGCGTGAGCGCGGCCCCTCCCGACACTTTGACCGGGCTCCGCGGCCTTCGCGGGCCGATCGTCTCTGTGCTCTCGGTCGCCGGCTTCCTGCTCGTGTGGTTCATCACCGCCGAAATCGCGCAGAGTCGGCTGTTGCCCGGCCCGGTGGAAGTGCTGAGCTATGTCATTAACGAGGCGCTGCACGGCGATCTACTTGCGGAGCTCGGCATCACACTGTGGCGGGTGACGGCCTCTTTCGTGGTTGCGATGGCTATCGGCAGCGTGATCGGCCTTGCCATGGGTGAGTCGCCGGCGCTCAACCGCGCGCTCGATCCCTGGCTGATCGTGCTTTTGAACCTGCCGGCCCTCGTGATCATCATCCTTGCCTATGTCTGGTTCGGGCTGAACGAGGCCGCTGCAATAGGCGCCGTCGCCCTGAACAAGATCCCGAACGCCATCGTCACTATGCGCGAGGGCGCAAGAGCGCTCGACCCCGGCCTCGACGAGATGGCGCGCGCCTATCGCCTGTCGTTCTGGAGCAAGCTCCGCAACGTCACCCTGCCTCAGCTTCAGCCCTATTTCGCCGCAGCCTCCCGCTCTGGTATCTCATTGATATGGAAGATCGTTTTGGTCGTAGAGTTGCTCGGCAGGCCGAATGGCGTAGGCTTCGAGCTCCATCTAAACTTCCAACTTTTCAACGTGACGGCCATCCTCGGCTATACCGTTGCCTTCGTCACCGTCATGCTCGCAATCGAATATTTGCTGGTGCAGCCCCTTGAACGACGTACGACCCGCTGGCGCAACAAGCCGGTTTGAGATCCTCATCGAGGAGAAGACCCATGTCGGGGCGGACGGGACGAGGATCCCTGCCATCCGCGACTTGGTGCTCGAGGTGCAGCCGCAAAGCATGACGGTGCTGATGGGCGCGTCGGGCTGCGGCAAGACCACGCTGTTGCGCATCGTCGCCGGCCTCGACGATCGCTTCACCGGCAGGGTGCACGTGCCTGACAATACGCGAATCGGCGTCATGTTTCAGGAGCCGCGGCTGCTTCCCTGGCGCACTGTTCGGCAGAATATCCAGATCGTCGCCGAGGACATGTCGAACGCCGAGCTCGATCGTCTCGCCTCAGCAGTCGGCATCGCCGACATGCTGCCGCGTTACCCGCAGGAGCTGTCGCTTGGGCTTGCGCGCCGCGTGGCCTTGGCCCGCGCCTTCGCGCCGCGTCCAGACCTGTTGCTGCTCGACGAGCCGTTCGTCTCTCTCGATGAGCGCACCGCCGACCGCCTGCGCCGTCTTCTGCTCGAAGTTTGGTCGGCGCGCCCGACCACGGCGATCCTCGTAACCCACAATCCGAGAGAAGCGATCCTGCTCGCGGATCAGCTCGTGCTGCTCGCCCCGCGGCCGACCCATGTGGCGGCAGTCGTGCCGATCCCCATACCGCAAGGCGAGCGAAACGCGAGCGTGGTTGAGGAAATTTACGCCGATCTTCTCAAGCGTCATCCGGCCAATTTCGCCACCGGCTAAGCCTCAAGCCGCGGCGGCGGCGGCCTTGCGCTGCTGAATGCCGACGGACGGGTCGTAAGCCCACACCGATAGCCCGACGAAAGCGAGCAGGCAGCCAAGCACTACGGCGAGCGCCTGCCAGTTGACCTCGAGATAGAAGGCGAAGCGGATCAGCTCGACCGCATAGGTGAAGGGGTTGTAGATGCAAATGTAATAGAGCCACAGGCTGCCCTCGCGCATCTTCCATAGCGGATAGAGCGCTGATGATGCGAAAAACATGGGAAAGATCACAAAGTTCATGATGCCGGCGAAATTCTCGAGCTGCTTGATGGTCGAGGACACGAGCATGCC
>DATFVP010000295.1:0-8187 GCA_035260285.1 Methyloceanibacter sp. | reverse complement strand
GATGTTGAACACGTCGAGATCGTATTCACGGCCGAAGCGCTCCTCGTCCCAGCGCATTGCCCGCTTCAGCGACTCCATGGCCCAGCCGCAGCGATCTTCCTTGCCGGGCTCGACATAGATATTGAGCGCCACGTTGCGGCCTGAGACGGTGGTGAATCTGTCTGGCACCTGCGCAAGATTGCCGCCGACGAGCGCAAACAAATAAGACGGTTTGGGGTGGGGGTCGTGCCAGATCGCGAAATGCCTGGCCGTGCCGGGCACCTTGCCGGCAGAGACCGGGTTGCCGTTGGAGAGGAGCACGGGCGCCGTCTCTGCGTCGGCCTCGATCCGGACGGTGTAGATCGCGAGCACATCAGGCCGGTCGAGAAAGAACGTGATGCGGCGAAAGCCTTCTGGCTCACACTGGGTGCAATAGGTTCCACGCGAGCGATAGAGGCCGGAAAGCGCCGTGTTCGCCTCGGGATCGCACGAGGTCATGATCTCGACGCTGAAGGGCCCATCCGGCACGCCCAGGATGGTCAGAGATTTCTCGTCGAGCCGATAGTCGTCGAGCCCGAGCGGCTTGCCGTCAAGCGCAAGGCTTTGCAGCACGATTCCTTCGCCGTCGAGCACGAGCGGGCGGCCGGCAGCACTAACCTTCGGATTGGGACGCAAACTAAGCTTGGACTTGACCCTGGTCGCCTTCGGATCGAGCGCAATGTCGAGCTCGACCGTGTCCACCAGATAATTTGGCGGAACGTAGTCCTTCAGCAGCTTCGGTTGCCGGGTCGATTGATCCATCTTCTGCCACCGTCTCTGTCCTGCCGCTCTTAGACGGTCAGGAGGGCAATGCCAAGGCAGAGTTCAGGGGCGCTTTGCCGCGCGGGATGACGCGGGGCTTTCATTGCCTTATGACCCGTGCCGATGCAGCGCGAATCCCCACCCCAACCCGATCTTTCCCTGACTCTGTTCAAGCCCTCAGGCCGCGCGGCTCTCATTTTGAGTCCGCTTGTGGTGGCCGCGGTCGGGCTCGCCCTCTATCTCCGCTACCGCATCATTCAGAACACGCCAATCGGGCTTGCTTGCGAGGCCGGCGAGGAGAGCCTGACCTGCATGGTGAGACTCGCGGCGATCCATCTCTTCGTGCGGAGCATCTTCGGCTGGACGGCGGTTATCGCCGCGCTTCTCCAGCTCTGGCGCCCGAATGTCGTGACCTTCGGCATCGGACTCCTCTCAGCGTGCTTCGGGCTCGTCCTCTACAACACGCGTCTCTCGGCCCTGGCCGTGGCGTTGCTCGTGCTTAGCCTGGCGCGGGCGCGGCGCGGAGCGCAGTAAGCGCGAGCAAAACGAGCAAGCCCCCGAACCACAGCGCCTGCCAATTGGCGATCCCCTCATTGAAAATCACGAATAGCGCCGAGCCGGTAAGCAGACCGGCAGCGGCGCGTTCGGCCAGGCCGGGCTCGTGGCGTACGGGCGCCTTGCCCCAAGTCACGACGGCAAGCGCCACCACAGGTCCGGTCAGCAGAGCGAGCTGGAAGTCCTTGTAGCGGGGATCGAAGACGAGCCCGAGCGCCACATGGATAGCGGCCACCAATGTCGCCGCTAACAGAATCGCGAGTAGCAGGCTCCAAAGGTCGCCCCGTCGGCGAAGCCGAGGATTGAGCGCCACGGCGAGGCTGCCTAGCGGCGCGCTTCGCGCTACCGCGCCTGCCGCAAGCATGGGCACGAGCAGGGACAGCACGATCATCCCCGCCGAGCGCAGGCGGTCTCCAGGCTCCGGCGGCTCCATCGGCAGTCCGAGCGCCGCCCAGCCGAACACCAGTCCGGCGCTGAGCGCGATCGCTGCGACGGCGAGGTCGCGTCCCCAGCCGTCTTCTCCGGCGTCCTCTTTTCGGCGCGCAAACCACGCAGTGGCGAACACGAGGAGTGCCGCACCGATGCCGAGCGCAGCGTCGATCCGCCAGTCGGGGTGGTTCGATACCGGCTCACCCCAGCGAAACTTGAGCTCCCGCCCGGTGTCGTCGAACAGCCCCCAATAGCCTCCGACGGTGCCTTCCAGTAGCCGCTTCCAAGGCTGGTCGAAGGCTTCGATGAGATTGACCTTCCAGTTCTCGGCTCGCGCTGCTTCCACCACGCCGCTCAGCACCAGCGCTTGATTGGCCGGGGAGGGGAGCGCGCCGTCGCGCATACGGCCCTCGCTAGGCCAGCCCACCTCGCCGATCAGGATGTCCTTCCCGGCAAAAATCTTTGCCACCTTCTCCCGTATCTCGCGCACATGCGCGACGGCCTCCGTCGCCGCGACCGGCTCGTCCTCCCAATAGGGCAGGATGTGGATGGTCACGAAATCGACGGCGGCGGCGAGCTCTGGCGCCTTTAGCCAGAACTCCCAAACGTCCGCATACGTGACGGGTAGGCCCGAACGGCGCTTCACCTCTTCGAGATAGGTCTTGATGCGGTCGGCGCCGAGCTCGCCGCGGAGCAGCGTTTCATTGCCGACGATGAAGGCTTCGATCACGCCTGGGTGGTGGCGGGCGAGCTGCAATCCCGCCTCGATCTCCCGCCGGTTGTCGGCGAGATTGCGTCCGATCCAGATGCCTTGCAGCACCTTCAAGCCGAGCTTGTCGGCGAACCTCGTGATCTTGCCTTGGGCGCGCGCCGACGAATAGGTGCGGATGCAGGAGGTGACTTGGGCGAGCTGCTTCAGGTCGCTTTCGATCTGCTCGTCGGCAATGCGCAGCGGCTGGTCGTAGGGCGCTTGGCTCCCGTGGAACGGAGCATAGGACAGGCAGTTTAGCTTCTGGCCTTGGGCGAGCGGCGAGGGCGGGACGGGGCTCGGACGGCCCATCTCGTACCAGAAGAGCCCGATGGATAAGGCCACGAGGGCGAAGAGGAGGATGAGGCGGGTCATGGCAGGGTCACAGGATTGCCGGCGATGCGACATAAACAACTTTGTGCGGCGCGTTAAACCAAATGCTCTGGTTTGTGAAGGTGCGAAGTGATATTGAAGGAACTGCCGTTAGACCGCCAAATTTAGATTGTCTAATGCGCAAATTGATTATCGCGTCGGCCGTCGGGCATCCAAACATGCGATTCGCTTTTTGTTCCGCCGCTCTGTTAGCAGGCGGCCTTTTGTTAGCGTCTTTCACCGTCGCCTCAGCCGAGAGTCAAGGGGCCGAGCAGAAGCCCCCGGAGCAGGGGGAGCAGAAGCCTCCCGACCAGGCAAAGGGCGAACAAAAGCCCGAAGACCAGAAGTCTGCCGAGCAGCAGGCAGAGGAACGGATCAAGCAAGAGATCGAAGAGTATCGGGAAGCCGCTGCCAGGCTGTCGCTCTCCGCCGGGTCTGCGGAGTGCGTGTGGACCGGGCGCAGGATCACAAGCCTGTTGTGGCGCGACGATGTCGATACGGCCCGGCGCTATCTCGACCTTTACGATCGTTTCGGCTGCTCGGCCGAGCATCTGAAACTGACCTTTCGCTGCGTCATTCGTCAGGGACCGATCGATCCAAAGGCTGCGGACCGGCTTGCTGCGCGGGTCCATGACTGCTGGCTCGATCCGGATGGAACAACCACCGCCGCAAGCCGTACGACCAACAGCTCTCCGGCCAAGAGCGGAACTATTCCGAACTAGCAAGAGTTTATCAGGGGACTTCCGGCCTAATGCCGTGTCTGGCGGCTAGGGCCTAACAAGCCGGATCAGGCTGAAAGACTCCCAGAAATGCGTAGCGTTGGTGTCGTCCTTGTGGTCGCGCTCGCGACCCTCCTGCATGCGGCGGGCTGGTTCCTTGTGCACGAGCAGGTTTCGCCCCCGAGCGTGGTCGGGCAGCTCGCCAGCGTCTCGTTCTCGCCCATCGCATCCGGCCGGGACGGCGAGAAGGACGTGACGAGCGAGGAGCAGGTCAGGTCGGACCTTGCCGTGATCGCGCCTTACACGCGCGCCATCCGCACCTATAGCGTCAGCAATGGGCTCGAGGCGGTCCCTGAGCTTGCCTCCGAGTTCGGACTGCATGTGACGCTCGGCGCCTGGATCGATGACGGGGAAGAGCAGAACGAGAGAGAGATCGAGACTGCGATCGAGCTCAGCAAGCATCATCGCAACATCGACAGCATCATCGTCGGCAACGAAACGCTTTATCGGAACTCCGTCCTCCATCGCGGGCCGGGCGTTCAGGATCTCATCGCCAAGATTCAGCAGGTCAAGCGCCAGGTTTCGGTGCCGGTCACTACGGCCGAGGTATGGAACATCTGGCTTGAGCATCCCGAGCTCGTTTCTGCCGTCGACTACCTCGCCGTTCATATTCTGCCCTACTGGGAGGGGCTGCCGAGCTCGGTCGCCGTCGATCACGCGATCAAGATCTATCAGCGGCTGCGCCAGGCCTATCCCGGCAAGCGCATCGTGATCGCTGAGTTTGGCTGGCCGAGCGCCGGTCTCAATCGCCTTGCCGCGGTGCCAGATCCGGTGGCGCAAGCCGATATCATCCGCGATTTCGTCGCCCGAGCCGACGCCATGGGAATCGACTACTCGATCGTCGAAGCATTCGACCAGCCGTGGAAAACCTTTGAGGGCAGCGTGGGCGCCTATTGGGGCCTCTTCAACAGCGACCGTGAGCCGAAATTTGCCCTTACTGGATCGATCGAGACGCCAAACTGGGTGCTGAAGACCGCGGCCGCCCTTGCCATCGGGCTCTTGCTTTGCATCCCGATCTTCGCCAGCCCCGGCGTAACGCCAATCCAGGCTGCCGTGTTCGCCGGCACGGCGCATGCTATCGGTGCCTGGGGCTCGAGCGTCTTCGACTATTGGGCGACGCATTATTTCGTGGTTGGCTCGCTGATCGCGATGATCGTCGGCGCCGCGCTGCTCGTGCCGCTCGTCGCCATCATGAAGCAACGTCTCGATGAGCTTGCCGAGATCATCTTCGGCGGAGATCCAAAGCGCCTATTGGCCCCAGGCCACGTCGTTCCAGACCGGCGCCCCTTCGTGTCGATCCATATTCCGGCCTACCGCGAGCCGCCGGAGATGTTGCTGCAGACCTTGGATAGCGTCGCAAAGCTCGACTGGCCAAATTTCGAATGCATCGTGGTCATCAACAACACCCCGGAAGCGAACCTGTGGCGGCCGATCGAAGAGCACTGCCAGCTGCTTGGGCCACGCTTCAAATTCGTTCGCGAGGACCGGCTCGAGGGCTTTAAGGCCGGCGCGCTTCGGCTCGCGCTCGACCATACGTCGCCTCAAGCCGAGATCATCGGCGTGCTCGACGCCGACTATGTGGTGCATCCGGACTGGCTCAAGGATCTTGTCCCGGCCTTCGCCACCCCGAGCGTTGGCCTTGTGCAGGCGCCGCAGGATCACCGCGACGGCGACCGGAGCGTGGTGCATGCGGTGATGAACCGCGAATATGCTGGCTTCTTCGATATCGGCATGGTGCAACGGAACGAGGTCAACGCCATCGTCTCGCACGGCACCATGTGCCTCGTGCGCCGCAGCGCTCTCGTCGATGCCGGCGGCTGGTCGAGCGACACCATCGTCGAGGATGCCGATCTCGGGCTTACCCTGCTTGCACGCGGTTGGTGGACTCACTACACGCGCCGGCGCTATGGCTGGGGTCTGCTGCCGTCGGACTTCGCCGCCTACAAGCGGCAGCGCCACCGCTGGGCCTATGGCGGCGTGCAGCTCATCAAGAAGCATTGGCGCGCCTTCATCCCCGGACGGAGCCACATCACCACGCAGCAACGGGCGGAGTTTCTGTTCGGCTGGTTAACCTGGCTCGGCGCCGAGAGCATTGGTGTCGCGATTGCCATTCTCAATCTGATCTGGATGCCGCTCGTCGTCTTTCTCGGCATTGCCGTGCCGCAGGCAGTGTTGACCATTCCCGTGCTCGCCGCCTTCTCGGTCATGCTTCTGCATTTCATGGTGCTCTACCGGACGCGGGTCCGGGCGCCGACGTTCGCATCGCTCGGCGCCGCCTTCTCGGCCATGGCCCTGCAAATGACGGTCGCCCGGGCCGTGGCGGATGGGCTGTTCAAGGATGGCGTGCCCTTCCTGCGCACGGCCAAGGGCTGTGCCGGGCGCGCCACCCAGCGCTTCCCCGCCCTCTGGGAAGGCGTGCTTGGGACGTTGCTGATTCTCGGCTCGCTCGGTCTTTATCTCACCAACTACCAGCAGGTGACCGAGATCTCGATCTTCAGCGCGGTCCTGCTTGTGCAGAGCCTTCCCTTCCTTGCCGCCGTGGCGGTGACTCTGTTCGAGCGCTCCTCGCTCAACGACTTAGCCATCTGGCGCAGGCTCGCGGCAGCGCTTGTCACGTACCGTCCACGCCTGCCGCGCGGGCCCCACCCGACGGCGGGGCCGCCGGCGAGCGGCGACATCGGCATCCTGCCCTAGGCAGACGGGGCATTTCTCCGCCTTGTGGGCGCCTCTCCCATAGCGCTTTTCCTGCTCTCCGCCCTTTGGCATAGTGCCTGCCGCCGCATCACCGCCGGGGCTCAATCCCGCGGCATATGGGGGAGGGATCTATGACGTCTGCAAATCTGTTGATCGTGATTCTTGTCGGCGCTGTCGTCGGCGCGCTTGTCGGGCTAGCGCTCGGCGACGCGCTCACTGGATTCTATCTCGCGGTGGTCGCGGGCTTCCTCGCAACTGTGATCGCTGGGGTTGCCCGCAACGAGATCATGAAGCGTGCGGGGGCTGGCCCCGACGATTCGAAGATTCCCAATCTCGTGCTGATCTATTCGGCGGTCGCCTCGCTCGGCGGCAGCTCCTTGGCTGACGAGGTTGCACGGATCAGTGGAATCGATTCAGCGGTTTGGCTCGGCATGCTCGCCGGCCTCTTCTCGTGCATCCTGCTCGCGATGCTGATGATCACCTACTATATGAACCCGGAGACGGGACGATACTGGAAAAAGTAGGGAATTCATTAGTCTAGCTTCTACGCTTTCTCTTCCAGAACCCTCCTAAGCTAACCCCTAGGTAACCCAAGAGGAGGTATCTGGTGTTGCGACAAATTACTAAGGCAGGCGCAATTGAACTTGCAGTTCTGCCACTCGAAGAAGCCGCAGGCGAGTTTACCAGAGCTTCCAAATCGACTTCCACAAGGCGGGCCTATCAATCTGACGCCGCAGATTTCACCGCCTGGTGCAGAAGCCTCGGGCTCGAACCATTGCCAGCCAACGTGAGCACTATCGCCGCGTATCTTGCATACGGGCGCACCTCAAGGCATCCACCATCACCTGCCGCTTTGCTGGCATTCTCGCATGGCGGGATACGAGCCACCAACCAGCAGTGAGGCGATCAAGGCTGTGCTCGCTGGGATACGCCGCTCTATCGGCACCGGGTTAACGAGAAAGGCGCCCGTCACCGCCGAAACTGTGCGAGCCATAATGCCAAGCGACCTTGGTGGCCTTCGTGACCGCGCCTCGTTGCTTCTCGGCTTTGCCGGAGCCCTTCAGCGGTCGGAGCTCGTGGCTCTCAACGTGGATGACGTCGAGGAAACGGCGGAAGGGCTGCACGTGAGGATCAGGCGATCGAAGACCGATCAGGAGGGTGCTGGTCGAACGTTGGTGCGTGGCTGGAAAGCCACAACGAACAAGGATTGCACCGTGCTAGGCGAGGAAGTCTAAATAGCCCGAAATTACATCACCCTGCATAGCCCCGATCGGTCAGTCCCCCGGTCGGGGCTCTTTATTGCATCCTTTTGCATTGCAGAGTGATGTGCCAAACACGCTGTCGGAGCCGAAATCGGAATAGATTCACAGCGTGGGGGCGTCCCCCTCCACAGTGGACGCTTGAGCAAGGAAGCCTCGGTACAGCTTGCCGCTTCGCCGGGGCTTCTTTTGCTCCCGTGAATGATTTCTTGTCCTTGCCGGTGAACACTGTCCCCCGGCTCGTGGCGTTAAGTCCTGTCGCTACGCTCACAGCCCCGAGAGAGATAAGGCACTCTCTCGGGGCCCATTCGCACTGGGGTCATGCGTTGACGGCCACTGCCCATGGCCGTCTCGTGGGGAGTCAGGGAAACTCCGCCAATCTAACAATTAGTACTATTCACATTCCCAATAAAAAGTGCGGCAGAGTGAGTCGGAGTCTCTTCGGAGGTAGTTCAGCCACAGCCTTGCGATTCGAAGGCTAGAGTTTGTACTGAGGAACCCATGCGCAAGCTGCTAACTGCCTTCGTACATCTACGGACTTCGCGGCGGACATGGTGCTTGGTGGTTCTGG
>DATFVP010000294.1:0-6711 GCA_035260285.1 Methyloceanibacter sp. | reverse complement strand
AACCCGGCAATTGCACCGACGACCACCACCGGCATCCATGCCTCAGGCCGTCTGATGGCGGCGGCCGCGATGCCGGTGCCGAACGCCGTCAGTCCTCCGCCGACGGCGCCGGCGAGCAATCCCCCGACGAGCCAGCCCATCATCTCGCGATAGACCTTGGCGCCCGCGATGGTGCCGAACAGCGAAGAGCTTTGGATGGTGTTGATCACATCGTTTGCCGTGTTCACCGCGGCAAGCCAACCGGCGAGCGTCAGCATCATGGCAAGAAAGCATTTGACCGGATCGCGATTGACCCACAGCCACAGGACCCCGGCCACCATCGCGCCAAAAGCAATGCCAGCGTGGAGCGGCACCGCCCGCGCGTTGATCAGCACGTCTGGTTCCGTCAGGCGAATGTCGGGGAGAGGCGAAGGCAGGCTCGAGATCAGGGCGCTGCCCACCCCGAGCGCCGCCATGATCGCCATGGCGCGGGCACGCGACGGCAGTCTTGGCCGAGTCTCAATGTGCAAAATCTGCAAATAGGCGGGAGTCATTGCCTGCCCCCTGGAGGCAGAGGATAACGCGAGATACGCACCAACTCCACTATGCCTCTGGCCAATTGCTAAATGCTGCGGGGCACCCGGACGTTCCTGTGGACTCCCAATCCATTGAAAATACTTGGACTTTACTCTATGACCAAATCGCCGAGATAGGGAAACTCGATAATGTTGAGCACCGGCGCGATATCGACGGTCTTTGCCGCAGCCCAAGACAAATGCTGCCAATGCATGGGCACGAGTGCCGCGTCGTCGTAGAGAATGCGCTCGATTCTCTTGAGCACTTCGGCGCGCGCCTTTGGATCGGTCATCGAATGGGTCTGTAGTGTCAGCCGGTCGACCTCAGGGTTCGAGTAGTTGCCGGCGTTGTATTGGCCGTAGCCTGTCTTGGCATCGGGCGTCATGACTAGGAACTCGCAGAAGTTCGCCGAATCCTGGGTGTCGGACTGCCAGCCGATCATCATGATGTCGGCGGCGCGATCGTCGAAGCGCTGCCAATATTGCGCCTTGGGCATGGTCTCAAGATCGACCTTGATGTTGATCTTGGCGAGCATGGTGGCGACGGCTTGCGCAATGCGCTGATCCTCGATGTAGCGGTTGTTCGGCGCCATCATGGTGACCGAGAAGCCGCCGGCGTAGCCAGCCTCCGCCATCAGAGCCTTGGCCTTGTCGAGGTCGAAGCGCGGCTGAAGCGCAAGATCATAGCCGGCATAGCCCGGCGGACTGAGCTCGCCCGCCGGCGTGCCAAAGCCGCGCAGGATCTTGTCGACGATGCCCTGCCGGTTGATCGCGTAGTTGATGGCGAGCCGCACGCGCGGATCCTTGAAGGCCGCGACCCGCGCCTGGTTCAGCTCGAAGGTGAGGATGCGCGTGCTCAGCATGGTGATCAACTGGCAGCAGGGGTCGCCTCTGATCCGGTCAAAATCGGTCGGCGGCACGGGCGAGATGAAGTCGACATCGCCGGCGAGAAGCGCCGCCACCCTGGTGGCCGGCTCTTTGATTGGCGTGAAGACGATGTGGTCGACATTGCCGGGAGATGCCCTGTCCCAATAATCTTCGAAGCGCTTGAATTCGAGCTTCACCCCCTGCTCTCGCTCGGTGACGATAAACGGGCCGGTGCCTGATAAATGGCTCGAGGCGAAGGAGGCGCCGTGCTTGACGATCTCGTCCTTCGGCCGGCCGCGCTCGTCGGTGCCGGTGTAGAATTCGCGATCCATGGGGAAGATGTAGGTCGCGAGGTTGAGCACCAGCGGATAAGGGCCCTTGGTCACCAAATCGACGGTGAGATCGTCGACCGCCTTTGCCTCGCTGAACGGTTCGAACAAAGCTTTGAAGTCCGGGCTCTGCTTCAGCCGATTGAAGGTCCAGACCACGTCTTGCGCGGAGAGGGTGCGCCCGGAGTGGAAGTGCACCCCTTCCCGCAAGTGAAAGCGGGTGGTGCGCTCGTCGATTCGCTCCCAGCTTTTGGCAAGCCGAGGCTCGAGCGTGAGGTCCCGGCGGAAGCGAAGCAAGGGATCGAAGGTTAGGTGGGAAAGCTGGAGCGTGGCGCTCGCCAGTTGCTCATGCGGATCGAGCGAGGTCGGATCGGCGTCGTAGGCCATGCGCAGCGTTTTGGTCTCGGCGGTGGCAAGGAAACCACTCATCGCGAGGGCCAGGGCCGTTAGCAAAAGACGTCGAAGCATGGGATGACTTTAACCTTGTGCTATTAGGTCACCGTTCAACCCTGCACGCCTACCCTGGATCAACTGCTTTGCAAGGCTTTTTCGTCACAGGCACCGACACTGATGTCGGCAAGACCGTCGTATCTGCCTGGCTCCTCACCCATCTCGACGCCCTCTATTGGAAGCCGGTGCAGGCGGGAGCTGAGCCGGAGACCGACTCAGCCACCGTGCGCAGGCTCGCGGAAATCTCCGCTGATCGCATCTTGCCGGAGGCCTATGTGCTGCCCGAGGCGATCGCCCCGCATGAAGCGGCGCGGCGCGCAGGCATTCGCATCGACATGGCAAAGCTCGAAGCGCCGGAGACGGACCGGCTGCTGATCGCGGAAGGCGCCGGCGGCCTGCTCGTGCCCTTGACTGGCACCGACTATGTCATCGACCTTGCGGCGCAACTGCACCTGCCGGTGATCCTAGTCGCCCGCTCAACCCTCGGAACCATCAACCATACTCTCCTCTCGGTCGAAGCCTTGCATCGCCGGGGCCTGCCGCTCGCCGGCGTGGTCGTCAATGGGCCGGAGACGCCGCATAACCGGACGGCTATCGAGCGCTATGGCGAGGTGAATGTGATTGCCGAGATCCCCTGGCTTCCGGAGCTGACGCGTGCGAGTTTGCGCGAAATCGAGCCTGAGCTCGACCTTGAGAAGCTTGCGCGGGCGTTGCCGTGAACGATCAAGCCGATAGGGAGGAAGGTGATACCGCAAGGGCGGCGCAGGAGGCGTTGGCACGCGATATCCTTGGGCGCGACCGTCGTCATGTATGGCATCCCTTCACCCAGCACGGCACCGAAGCCGAGCCGCTGCTCATCGCGGCCGCACGCGGAGCCTCGCTCTACGACGCCGAGGGGCGCGAGATCCTCGATTTGATCTCGTCGTGGTGGACCTGCACCCACGGCCACTCGCATCCCGCGCTCAACGAGGCGCTCGCCCAGCAGGCCGCCCGCTTCGAGCATGTGATGTTCGCCGGCTTCACCCATCAGCCTGCGGTCGATCTCTCGAGCGCGCTGGCGCAGCTTCTTCCCGGCGATCTTTCCCGCGTGTTCTTTTCCGACGACGGCTCAACCTCGGTCGAGGTCGCGCTCAAGATCGCCTATCAATATTGGGCCAATCGCGGCGAGGCTCGCCGGCGCGTTTTCATCTCATTCGACGGCGGCTATCACGGCGACACGCTCGGCGCTATGTCGGTCGGCCGCGGCTCTGGCTTCTTCAATCTGTTTCGCAACATCATGTGCCAGGTCGCCGTGCTGCCCTTCCCCTACACCTTCGAGGGTGACAAGGCCGCCGAGGACCGCGAGAAGGGCGCGCTGATTGCGCTCGAAGATCGTCTATGGAACGGCACGCATGACATCGCGGCGCTGATCATCGAGCCGTTGCTGCAAGGCGCCGGCGGCATGCGCATGTGCCGGCCTGAGTTCCTGGCGCGGCTCGTGGAGATGGCGCAGTCGGCCGGTGTTCTTGTCATCTTCGATGAAGTGGCGACAGGCTTCGGGCGGACAGGAACGCTATTCGCCATGCAACAGGCCGGCGTCGTGCCGGACCTCGTGTGCCTCTCCAAGGGCCTGACCTCAGGCTATATGTCGATGGCGGTGACGGTCGCCCGCGACAGAGTGTTCGAGGCTTTTCTCGGGGAGGACATCGACCGGGCGCTGCCGCACGGCCATTCCTTCACCGCAAATCCGCTTGCCTGCGCTGTGGCGCTCCGCTCCCTGATGCTGTTCGCCGAGGAGGACACCCTAGGGCGTATCGCGCGGATCGCGTCGCGGCACCGCGCCATGCTCGGCGAGTTGAGCGCCCGCGACGATGTGGTGCGGCCTCGCCTGCTCGGCTCGATTCTTGCCTTCGATCTAAAGGGTGAGGCCAGCTACCAATCGGCGCAGAGCCAGGCGCTCAAGGCCCGGTTCGTGAGCCACGGTTTGAACATCAGGCCGCTCGGCTCGACAGTCTATCTGATGCCGCCTTATTGCATCACCGATGAAGAGCTCGCTCGCGCCTATGCCGGTCTGATCGAAGGGCTCGACTGGCTCGCCGCCAACCGCCCATAGACGATGTGCCAGGTGACGCGCCCACCATGCGTCTCGTTGGCGGCGCGGACGGCGCGGCGAAGCGCACCGGCGGGAAGCGGCGCGTAGCCCTCGCGTGGTGTCAAGCTGCCTATGGCCTTCATGCGGCGGAGAAAGCCGAGCGTATCGGCATCGACGACCAGACGCTGCTCATCGACGATGCCAGGAAGATCGGGGATGTCGAGGAGACCGATTGGCAGGCCTTGCGCGACGAGCGCGTCCCGCCATTCGGGGAAGCTCTCGCCGCCGATCGTGGCGAAGACCAGCACACCGTTCGGAGCGAGACGCTTCTGGAGCAGGGCGAGCGCAGCTGCAGGGTCGGCGAGCCAATGCAGCGTCATGCTCATGGCGATCAGGTCGAATGGTCCGTCGGCTGTGGGAAGCGCGGCGTCCATAATATCAAAGCTGACGCGTTTGCCCGGCCCTGCAAGGTTCAGCCTGCATTGCTCGACCATGGACGGCGCGAGGTCGGTGAGGAGCAAAGCTCCGTTGGGATAGCCGGCAAGCAGGTGCCGGCTGAACAGTCCGGTGCCGCAGCCAAGCTCGAGCACGCGGGGAGCGGAAAGCGGCGGCAGCAAGCGCGCGAGCCGCTTCGCCACGGTCCGCTGCAGATCGGCGTTCTCCTCGTAGCTGCTCGCCCGCGCGCCGAAGCTCTGGGCGATGGCGGCGCTACGTTTGGAGAGCATGCGCAAAATCGAGGACATGGTTGGCGCACCATTCAGGGTGCTTGAGAGGTAGCACATGGGCGCCGGTGTTGGACCAGCGGATGGTGTCGCTGCGCCAGATGGCCTCGGCCATCGCTTGCGGCACGATGGCGTCGTCGCGGGCGGCAAGGGCGAACGTCGGGCAGGCAAGCTCGGCCTTCGCCTCAGTTTCATCCCAATCCATCAGCCAGGAGAGACCCTCATCTAGCCGCTCGACATTGAGCGCCTCTGCTGATGCGAAGGGCTTCGTGCCACAGCCGCGCCAGAAGGCCTCGACGGTCTGGTAGGCATCGCGGCGAAGCCCGCGGCGCATGCCGGCGACACGCGAAGCCACAACGTGAGGGCAGAAGCGGTCGAAGCCCTGGATGCTGACGAGGGCGCGGAACGGCGCCCTGCCCTCCACCCTCGTCCGGCGAAGCAGCCAGAGCACCCCGAGGGAATGTCCGACGGCGATGGCATCGCTCGGCCAGGCGGTCGCTGCCTTGGGGCCACCGGCGATGAAGCCGAGATCGACGTAGCTGATCTCTGAATTCCGCATATATCCGGTCAAATCGCCCCATATCCTGGCATTGAAGCCCCAGCCATGGACGAACACGAAATGCATCCTCGGCTGGCGACAGGTCACGCGGTGGCTCTGCGCGGCAAAGCGTGGTCGTCGAGCGCGTTGAGCAGGCCGTCGATATCGGCCTCGGTATGAGCCGCGGTGAAGGCGAGCCTGAGGCGAGCGGTACCGGCAGGTACCGTCGGCGGCCTAATGGCGGTGGCGAAGAAGCCTGCCTCACGCAGCCTCTTGCTCAAGCTCAGAGCGGCATGACTGCTACCCCCGATCAGCGGTACGATCTGCGTGGTCGAGGCGCCTGTGTCAAAACCAAGAGCTCGCGCGCCCTGACGAAAACGCTCAGCAAGACCGGCGACATGAGCGCGCTCGGCGTCGAGCGACGGCACCAGGTCGAGCGCCGCATCGCTGGCGCCAAGCACCGGCGGAGGCAGCGCCGTCGAGTAGATCAGCCCTGAGCAGCGGTTGATCAGATAGTCGCGCAAAGTTTCAGAGCAGGCGACATAAGCGCCGAAACCGCCAAGCGCCTTGGAGAACGTGCCGATGACCACATCCGCTTCGCCAGACAGCCCACGCCCGCCCTCGCCGAGGATTCCGGTGGCGTGGGCGTCGTCGACGATGAGCATTGCATCATGCTCGCGCGCGAGGCGCCCGATCTCGGCGAGCGGTGCTGTGTCGCCATCCATGGAGAACACACTCTCGGTCAGGATGAACTTAGGCCGCCCATTTCCTTGATATTGACTCAGAAGTGAACCGAGATGGGCGACGTCGCAATGGCGGTAGCGGATCTCGCGCGCGCCGGACGCGGCGCAGCCGAAATGGATGCTCCCATGATTGAGCCGGTCCGAGAATACGAGCGGCTCGGCGCCGAGCACGCCCCGGTCGAGCAGCGCCTGCAGAACCGAGGCATTGGCCTGGAAGCCCGACGCCATGGTCAGGGCCACCGGCTTCTGCTTCAGCGCAGCGACTTTGGCCTCGATGCCTGCGAACAGATCGAGGTTGCCCGTGACGAGACGGGAGGCGCCTGAGCCCACGCCATGCTCTTCTGCCCACGCCTCGGCCCGATTGGTCAGGCTCGGGTGAAAGCGCAAAGCGAGATAATCGTTGCTGGCGAAATTGACGTAGCTCTCTTTGCCGATAC
>DATFVP010000293.1:0-9736 GCA_035260285.1 Methyloceanibacter sp. | reverse complement strand
CCTGGATCGCGCAGCAGACAGCAACGTTCACGCTGAAGCCGGCGCATCATGGCGCCGCCCACCATGCCATGCTGACCGGCGACCCAGACAAGTTTATCGGTCAGATCGAAAAGCACCGTCGGCTTTGTCCGTTCCCTCATCGGCTTGCACTGAGTTCAAATTCGTAACCAAGTAAGCCTGCCAGATCTGCTGTGTGGGCATCGCTCTTACTAAGGAGAATTTCTTTCTGATGCAGTAAGTCATGCGCTGCGAGAGCGCGATCAAGATCTTTGAAATTCCATTTAACAGGACAATGCGCGTCCAGACCGGTTGCCGTCTTGATATGTTGCAACTGCTCGAAGAGGGCTGGTAGTCTATCACGCTCAATTAAATAACCTAGATAACCGCCGATGACGATAATGTCGGGAGCTTCCGCCCCCCCAAATGCTGTTTAGCTCCGAATTATCGCAAACAAGCTCCATCACATCACATGATAGGACGTGCACCGATTCACAAACGGGTTCCTGTGCACCAGGCGTATTGGCATCATCAATCTTCGCGAGGTCTCGAGCAAATTTCGATGCTCGCTTAAGGTGGGGGGTCGAATGTCCTTCCTAATTCCACCTTAACTAATGGATGTAAAACGGTAGCCCTCCGACGCACTTTTTTCCGCTCCCTTGCGCCTCCTTAGCTCCGAGATCGTCGCGGTCAGGTTTCAACGCTTGGACCTACGTTT
Organism: Methyloceanibacter sp.; assembly: GCA_035260285.1. Taxonomy (GTDB): domain Bacteria; phylum Pseudomonadota; class Alphaproteobacteria; order Rhizobiales; family Methyloligellaceae; genus Methyloceanibacter. Next base: position 9,021 of record DATFVP010000293.1, on the reverse strand, counting down.
TTTTCGTCCACGCCTATAAGCCCAGCAGATGTAGGTTGCGAGCATCGGTCCAAACCGACCATTGTACCCCGGCGCAGTGCCGCTCGGAGACCGCTTTGGGTCTGCTTCGCCCCGATCGCATGTCGCAATGGTTTATGGTGTCCCAATTTCCCGCCGCGACTGTAGGCAGCCGCACGCAACCAACCCATAATTTTTTTCATGGGCTAGGGATGCTCCAGGACCGCGTGAATGTCTTTAGCCCCAGCCCCGACTGTCTCGGCCAGTCGGGGCTCACTCTTGATCCCCAAAAAGAGTCCCGCTAGGCGCGGGGCTGAGAGGGACAAAAGTGGGGGTCAACCCCACCTGTCCTAACTTGCAGACGAGACTGTCCTCATTAGGACAGCACGCAGTGTACTATCTGCCGGGGGCGCAGCTTTGGTGTCCGCAGCATGACCTTCGTGGTTGTTTCGATCTATACCGGAACTGTTCTTTTACACGTTGGGACGGCGGCATGGATCGTGCGGGCTTGGACCCGAAGGCGCTATCGGCACAAAGGTCCGAGCGACCTGCATTACGTCGCCGCCGGTATCATACTGATGCTGAGCGCAGGAATTGGGCTCGTGGTCGCTTCGCAAATCGTGGTTACACTTGGCTACACGCCTAGGTGAGGCGGCTGTTTTCCTATGAAAGCGGATCGGCTCTCAGGAGGACGGCGTGCGCCCCGACTGCCTTCCACTCGACCCCAGCCTGGATTTTGTCGTCCATTATGATGGGATTATTGAACTGACCGAAGCCGGATTTCGGCGCATGAGGCAAGCGCACTCCGCCGGCCTCGACACCGTGATCAAGATCGATAGGCGCGACGTGTTCCGCTTCCCCGCCACGAAGCTGGGAGGAGCGTCGCCGGATTGGTAACGTCTGTTAAGGCGAATGCTCGATATCGATCCGGCCGTGCATCTGCAAACCGCCCGCTAGACCGCGGGGTTCTCGTTTTGGCGAATGACACGCCGCCAGATCGTCCACCGGAGTGAGTTCCGCACGAAACACAATTGAAACCATTTTTGCCCCTCGACGACATATTCCGTTTCCACTTTTGAACCCTCCGTGTCAGCGGGTGACCAATGGGCGACGGGTGGCTGAGAAGGAACAGCAATGAAAAGATGCGCCCAATGTCACGGAAAACTCGAATTAGGTGTCCGCTCCCCTTAATTCCGGGATCGAGATCGCCAGCGAAGTCCACAAATCGGCGGCTAGACGCGATCGTTATCGGAATGCTCGCTTCGTCCCTTCACGCCGAAAGTTTGGCAGCTTCTTCGAGCTTGATCTTCTCAAGAAGGAGATCGGTCACTAGTCGCCGCAACCGTGAATTTTCGAGTTGAAGTTCAGCAATTCGGTCGTCGGCGCCGCGCGCGCGATCGGGCCCTCTCGCCTCCGGGGTCGCTACCAATGCGGGCTGAGGCTCAGGCGGCGCCTTGCGCCACCGGTGCAAGGTCATGACACTCACACCAAGCGTGCGCGCAATTTCGCTTTGCGGTGCGTCGCCAAATCATTTGCCTGCGCTAGCTTCGTCGCGATTTCCACCCTCGAGTGCCTTTTCTTAGCCGTAGCAGCTTCCATTCGACCCTCCCATGTTGCTGGAATTTTCTTATTGCGCGTTTAGGTGGCACCAAGCAAAACCGCGTTGTGCCCTTGCCCGGCTTACCAGCTTGCGGATTAACATGATTAACATGATTAACATGAGGACGGAGGGCTATGTGGTGCGCAGGTATGGAATGTGAGAGATATCTGTGTATTGAAAATGGATCGCCGCAGTATGTGACTAAGTATAGAACCGTCTCGCCGGCTAAACGCGAGGTCGCCGCTCGTTAGGGAAAAGCCGCATGCGACGAGTGTGACAAACAGAGCACAGTGCCGGAAGAATCTAAGGGGGAGAAAGGAAAGGGGGCACTGGCGGCGGGAACCATCTGAAAGGTTGGATGTTGGCCGTCCCGAATGTTCGGGGGGCTTTAGTTCCGAACATTTCTGGATCCATGGGCACCGACTGCCGGCCGCCACGAAGGCGCCACAGCGGAAAAGGCCGTGCCGTTCCCGAGCGCTGCTCGTCGATCCTGGCTCCTTCGCTTCGGTGCGCTCAACGTGTTGTCAACCGATGGTAATCCCCGAATGAACGAGATCTCTCGATCAGATGTATTCAGGCTGCTGTCCGCGAATCAGAGGCTACTCGAGCGGCTCGAAGCCGAGAATGCACGGCTTCGACGCAGTGTGGCGGAGCTCATGTTCGAGATTCAGGCATTACGCGAGGCACTCGGCTATCCGCAGTCCGAAATCCGACCCAAATAGGTACCATCGACCTTCGGGTCATAGATGGTGATCTTATTTCGACTGTCGGTCCTGCCGTCGAAGACGCGAGCCTGATAGACGCGCTTTTTCTCATTCTCGCCGCCTGCTCTTCGCCAATGCCGCCATGCGGCCTCGCGCGTCGCCTTATAGCCGTGCGTCGGCGCGCCGCTATGCGGCCGGGAGGCGGCGGTGGCGAGTGGCGGTTGGCGGCGCGACCCAATGGCTAAAAAGCGCCGCGCGCATAAGCCGCGCATCGTCGGCGGCAACGTGATGATTCCGGCGGCCCTACAACGCCTTCACAAGTAGATGCTCGATATCGAGCGCATCGACCACATCTCCGACGGAATGCGCGCGGTTGTGGAAAGCGAGTGGCCAGAGCTGGCGCACAAGCTTCCGCCGAAGAGGTCGCAATGATGCGTCTTGAACACATCGGCGCATTGTCATTCCGAATAGTAGGAAAATAGATGACTGTGTCCAGATTAGGCGCTCTAATTGCATGTGGTGGTTCGAAAGCGGTCAGTATAACAGTTCAGACGCCGCCGGCCGATTGTCCCTGTAGTGGTGCCGGAAGGGTCTGTGTAGAGATTTATCCGATCTCTGCCGAGGGTACCCGTGGTGTTGCCGTAGCCATCTTCGTATGTGGTTATGCGCTTGTTGCCAATCGTACCCGTCGTCCCGCCGTAGCCGTCGCTATAAGTGCTGATGTACTCACCGCCGACCCAGCCTGTCGTGTTGCCGTACCGATCAGTATAGGTGTTGACGGTGCGATTGCCGTCAGTGCCTGTCGTATAACCAGATCGATCCGTGTGAAGGCTGGTGCTTTGGGCGTACAACGGAAGAATGGATATCGCGAGCACCAGCGATGCAAGAATGAGGCGCGTCATAGAACAGCTCCTTTGCTGTTAATGCCCTGCGATAACGCTGGACGATGATAGCGCAATCCTCGCGCTGCCTCCATCGCCGCCCGAGTCCCGGCTCCTAGGAAGGGCCGCCCAGTGGCGCGCGCCATCCCTACTCAATGGCGCCGGCATCCGCCTCCGGCACGAACAGCCCATAAGGCATGCGCTCCTGGAAGTGGCGCCTCGCCGCCGCCTCGGTCCTGGGGATCGAGATCGCCAACTGGTCCAGTAGCATCAGGTGGTCGATGGAGGCATAGTAGGATTTCACGTCGGTCCTCAGCACGAAGCGGTGTTATGATTGGCAAATTTATGCGGTGCGTGGCGGCGGCGCTTTACTGCCTTCCGGCGGTTTCGATTGCTGCGAGCGACGATCCCAAAGAGCTCGAGCGCGTACTCGCAAAGGTCCGAAGCGAGCCAATGATTTTTGTGGTTGCCACGGGTGAGCCAAACGCCTGCGGGCGAGGTTGCACCGAGTGGATCGCTGGGGAGGGCGGATTCGATGAGAGTGCCGCCCAACGGTTCCGGGAGTTCTTGGCCGTCTTGGCGAAGCGCGACCTGCCGATCTTCTTCAACTCGGATGGCGGCTTGGTGCGCGAAGCGGTGCAGATCGGATTGATACTACGTGAGAACCGGATGACTGCCGGCGTCGCTCGCACTGTTCCGGAAGGCTGCCATCTTGGCTTTCCACTCGATGACGCGTGCCGGCGCCTCATGCAGTCAAAGCGCGAGCACACGGCAAGGCTGTACTTCGGCGGAGCGCGCTGTGGATCGGCGTGCGTCTATGCACTGGTTGGCGCCTCGACACGCCATGTGGACCCAGGCGCCACGCTTCGAATTCATTCCGGCGTGAGCGGCGAAATCGACAAGACCGAGAATCTTTTGCGGCGCTACGTCGTGGGCATGGGCGTCGACCCGGCCCTTGTTGATGCCGCCGCGAAGATTCCCTCTCGCACCTTCCGGGGGCTGAGTCGAGGCGAGATGGAACGGTTCGGTATCGAGACCCGTGGCGTCCACGAGACGCCGTGGTTCGCCTACCATGGACCGGCAGGAGAATTTCTTTTGTTGAAATCCGTTACCTATCCGACTGAAGATACCGGTGACGAATATCGAACTAGAACCGTTGGCCTCGCCTGTAGCCCCTTTCACCCGAGCATACGGTTCATGTACCATCAGGAACTCACCGCGAAGGAAAGCCGCACTCCGCCGATGATCCGAGCCAAGATAGGTGACAGCCTAATCGACCTCACTACTCTAAACCCACAAAAGGACTTGATTGAGAAATCCTTCGATCTTGAGCCTCGACAACTGCAGAGCGCGATTGAAACCGGAAGCTTCCAGATCACGGAAATGTTCGATCAATCGATGATCAAAAAGCCATCACTTGTCGTGAAGTTCTCGACTTTGGGATTGTCGGCAAACATCGTTGCGCTGGAATCAAAATGCGCATCAAAGAGTACCCAAATCAGCGATTGAACTATTGATTGATCCCCTAAGGAACGCTGTGTTCGCTTCGGCAGGCCGCAAGCTGACGCCTCATTAGCGACAGTGATCGCGAAATGCAAGCGGAGACATTTGCGCAGCCGCAGGCCTGCCGATGATCTTTCAGCATCGGGAGACGTTGCGGCCGGAGGGCTTGCGAGCTACCGGCTCTACCAACGCGAGGACCTCGCCGGTCTCGCTGATGACCCCTGGCGCCCATGCGGTGAATTTACACCGGTCCGTCGCGCTCGCCGTGCTCGCCGTCCTCATCGGCAGGCGAGCAACCCGGCGACGACGCTCGCCACGCTGGCAATACAGGCAAGGAAGGCGGCCCAGGAGGACCATTGGGCCTGCCGATGAATGGCCTCTTCTGCCCACAATGGCAGGTTGCGATGGCGCGAAACCTGCTGCTCGGGCCAAGCCAACCGCGTGTCAGTTCAGCGGTTGCCCGAGATCGCGCTCGGCCGCTCGGGCCCGTGCGATCGCGCGCTCGCGGTAAAGGCTGGCGAGCTCTTGCTCGGCCCGCTGTCGCGCCAGCAGGAGAGGATGGATCGCCGCCTGCCCGTCAGAACTTCCCGCTGAACCTCCCGACCAATCGGCGCCTCTGCAGCACGGTAGGAGGGCGCATCGTTGAAGGCTGGACCGCACACTGCTGCGCCGTTTCTACTGCGCGCTCTCGCGCCGCCACCATGACCAACTTGGCGCGCTCGAGTCTGGCCTTGGTCTGGCCCGCCCTTTTTGGCGCAGCTAAAGAGCTGCGCGCTCGTCAATCTCTTCATGCCTCCCCGCGCAGGGCCCCAGTTCGATCCCGACAAGACGACCACCACACGACGGAGGTCTGGTCGGGCTGGGTCTGATGATGGCGCTTGCGCTGCTGCGCATCCCGATCGCCATCACCATGGGCTTGGTCGGCTTCCTCGGCGTCGCCTATCTCCGCGACTGGAACTTCGCCCCCGCGCTGGCGATGAACCAAAGTCTACGAGACAGGACGCAACTATACCCTCTCGGTGGTGCCGCTTTTCATACTTATGGGCAACTTCGTCACGCGGGCCGGCATGTCGCAGGAGCTGTTCCGCGCGGCCTATACCTGCATCGGTCATCTCCGCGGCGAGCTCGCCATGGCGACGGTGTGTGCTTGCGCCGGCTTCGGCGCCGTCTGCGGCTCCTCAATCGCGACCGCCGCCACCATGGCCAAGGTCGCCTATCCAGCCATGAGCCACCTCGGCTACTCGGACCGCCTGTCGACCGGCACGATCGCCGGCGGCGGCACGCTCGGAATTCTCATTCCGCCCTCCACCATCTTGGTGATCTACGGCGTGCTGACTGAAACCATATCGGCAAGCTGTTCATTGCCGGCGTGCTACCGGGCATGCTGGCCACCTTTCTGCTGTGCCTCGCCGTGCAGTGGATCGTATGGACCGATCCGACCTCGGGCCCGCGTGGCAAGCGCTCGACTTGGGGCGAACGGCTCGTGGCGGTCAAGGGCGTGTGGGCGGCTGGGGTCATCGTCTACAGCAGCGGCGCTCGCCCTTAGATCGCTATGCTCGGCGCCCTTCGGGCCGCCCCGGTTGATGCATCGAACGAGGCGCAAGCCGCTGCGTTGGTCAGGTACTCAATGGCGCCGCTCGAGCTTGGCGTCATTCGACATCGGCCTCCGGTTCCGGTCGTTAAATTTTTTGGACAGCGTTGCCCAACGTCAGGGCGGGCTAGAATTCAGTTGGGCGGCGAAGCCGGAGACAGACACATTTGGCCATGAACCTGCTCTTGTTGCTCGCACTTGCAGTCCCGCTAATCTGCTTGGCTTTCTTAAGTTTGTTGGCACTCCTCGGTGTAATGACGCTCGGCGCTGTCATCCATGTCCTTGGCACAGTCAGGGCGCGCTGGCCGCAATGGCGTGGCGTCGAACAAGCGAACAACCCCGCCGGGTAGCTATCTGCACCGGGCGTCAGCAAAGAAACGCCGGCAAGCGCGCGCCTGTGGCACTGCGGATCGTTGCATCCGCATCATGTGCCGGGCCCCGAATAATAACCGCGCAAAAATAAGCCGGTGTACCACTGGGCCCGAGGAGGCCTAGCGCTGGCTCTGATCCCGGTGATGTTCGTCTGGATGAATCTCGTCTATGCACCGGCAGCGACCCCAGCGGGTATCCTCTCCGACAGGGTTGGCCGGTTGAAGGTGCTCCTGGGCGGCCTCGCCGCACTGACGGTCGCCGATCTGACGTTGGCCCTCGCCCCTGCGCTTGGTGGCGTATTCGTCGGCGGTGCCCTTTGGGGCCTCTACATGGGCCTTTCGCAGGGCCGGCTATCGACCCTCGTGGCCGATACCGCGCCTGAAGGCTTGCGAGGGACGGCCTTCGGTCTGTTCAATCTGTTGACCGGCGCTGCGCTCCTCATCGCGAGCATCCTGGCCGGTTGGCTGTGGGATGCTTTCGGGTCGACCGCCACCTTTCTTGCTGGCGCCGTCCTTTCGGGTTTTGCAGCCCTCATCATGGCCATCCGCATGAAGGCACAACAACTCCCGCCCAACTGATGATGCATCGATGGTCCGGGCCGCGGGTCGCAAACGCCCACGGGGGCTGCTCATTCGGCGGCGACATCCGCATTTTCGCAACAGTTGGCGTATAAATGCATCCTAGGGGCACGAAGCGCTTCCCTTCTTTTGGCATACAGCCATGGGGCAGCGAGGTGAGGGGTGAGGAGATGAATCCCGGTTGGAGCCCAGTCCACGAACGTGCGGCTACGCTAATCTTTGACCAACAAACTGCCTCCGCCCACGTCGTCACCTGGCAGAAAAGCCCCACTGAGCGAAAGCGGCCCAGCAAAAGCACGGCCACGTCGCTGCTCCTGCGCCTTCTTTATTGGATTTACGAGCGCCGACTGCTTCATCAGCTCAAACAGAGGCCGACGCCACGGCATGTTGGCATCATCTTGGATGGAAATCGCCGCCATGCGCGCAAGCGGGGCGTGAGCGATCCATGTGAAATCTATCAGCGTGGCGCGGAGAAGCTGGACGACATCCTGGACTGGTGCTGTGAGCTGCGTATCCCCGCGGTGACACTGTGGGTGTTTTCGACCGAGAACCTCAAGCGATCTCAGGCGGAAATTTCCGGCATCCTTTCTTCGATCGAAGCCAAGGTTGCGGCGCTTGCTCATGATCCGCTCATGCACCAGAAACGCGTCCGCATACAGGCCATCGGTCGCCTCGGCCTCCTCCCGGAGTCGGTCGTTACCGCGATTCGCGCGGCCGAGACTGCGACCGCGCAATACAATTTGATGACGTTGACGATCGCAGTTGGGTACGGAGGGCGCGAGGAGATCTCCGACGCTGTCCGTAGCTTCCTCAAGACGCAAGCTCGGGAAGGAGCGTCATTGTCCGATGCGATCGAGCGCATCACGCCGGAGGCTATAGCTTGCCATCTTTATGCGTCAAACCTGCCCGATCCCGACTTGATCATTAGAACGAGTGGCGAAATCCGGTTGTCAGGCTTCCTGCTTTGGCAGAGCGTGCACAGCGAGTTCTACTTTACGGATGTGTTGTGGCCGGCATTTCGCAAGGTTGACTTCCTGCGTGCCATCCGTGCTTATCAGGCGCGCAACCGCCGCTTTGGCCGCTGAAGCAGCGCGTGTCGATGCGGTAGGAGACCGCCGCACTACCGGATTTCGATCCGGCCTATGACCGCTTCGGGTGTGTTCAGTCTGCTGTCAGCAAATCAGAGACTATGATCTTATTTCGACCGTCGGTACTGCCGTCGAACTCGCGGGGTGCGGGTCGTGGCTGGTCCCGTGAGTCAAATTCCTCCATCGGCTAGACCCAATCATTATCGGGATTCCCGTCTCGTCCCGTCAGGCCGAAGATTTTTGACCCTTGGCAGCTTCTTCGAGCCTGATCTTCTCAAGGAGTAGGTCGGTCACCAGCCGGCGCAACCGTGAATTTTCGAGCTGGAGTTCAGCAATTCGATCGTCCCGGCCGCGGGCCCCATTGGGCTCACCCACCCCGTGTACAGGCTGAGGCCCATGCGACGCTTTGCGCCATCGGTGCAAGGTCATGGCACTCACACCAAGCGTACGCGCAATTTCGCTTTGCAGCCTCCCGCGGATCGCTAAATCATTTGCCTGCGCCAGCTTCGTCGCGATTTCCACCCTAGAGTGCCTTTTCTTTTTAGCCATAGCAGGTTGCTCTCCTGTTCATCCATTTCCGCGGCAGCAGGGTGCGGGACTATGGCGTCGGCTGATGTGATGGCCATCACAAAATGGTCGATTTCAGACTCAGAAACGCCGCTCATAGAGAAAGCCCCGCTCCAAGTGGCGCTTAGAGTAACGGGGAT
>DATFVP010000292.1:0-4586 GCA_035260285.1 Methyloceanibacter sp. | reverse complement strand
CCACTCTTGCCGCATCGCGCGCTTCGCCTTAAGCCACGCGCATGAGCAAGGGAAAGGGCGTGGTCGCGGCAGGTCATCAGCTGACTGCCGCCGCCGCGGCGGAAATTCTGCAGGATGGCGGCAACGCCTTTGACGCCTGCGTCGCCGGCCTGTTCATGACCTTCGTTGCGGAAGCCGTGTTTGCCTCGCCTGGCGGCGGCGGCTTCCTCATGGCGAGGCGGGCGGGAAGCGACAAGATCACGCTGTTCGATTTCTTCGCCGAGACACCACGCAAGCGGCGACCAGCGAGCGAGATCGACTTCTACCCGATCTATGCCGATTTCGGTCCGGTCAAGCAGGAGTTCCATATCGGTGCGGGCTCGAGCGCCACGCCAGGCGTGGTGCCTGGGCTCTTCGCCATGCATGAGGAGCTGTGCGGGCTGCCGATGAAGCGCCTGGCCGAGCCAGCGGTGCGCGCCGCGCGCGCAGGATTCCCGCTTTCAGCGTTCCAGGCGTATCTCCTCACCGTCATCGCGCCAATCCTCGCGGCGACACCCGGCGTGGCGAAGATCTTCGCACCCAACGGGACGCTGCTGAAAGCCGGCGAGACCTTCAGCAATCCCGACCTTGCCGAGACCATCGAATGGCTCGCCGAGGACGGCGCGCGCCTGTTCCTCGACGGCGATGTTGGCCGGACCATCGTCAAGCAGCAGCGTGATGGTGGCTATCTCACCCACGCCGATCTCGTCGACTATCGCGTGGCGCGGCGGACGCCGATCCTGTGGCAGCACGATGGTGCGACCGTCGCGCTCAACCCGCCTCCGGCAGCAAGCGGCGCGCTGATCGCCTTCGGCCTCGGGTTCGTGCAAGTGCTCGCCAATGCCGGCGGGGCGCTCGACGCGTTTGCGCTGAAGGAGGTGATGGAGGCCACCAACGAAGCGCGTGCCGCGCACGGCGAGGGGCTCGCCGCCAAGCTCGCCGATGGCTTGCTGGCGAAGAAGATGCGCGAGGCGGCTCGCCACCCCGCAGCCCACCGCGGCACCACCCATGTCAGTGTCATCGACCGCGACGGCAATGGCGCTTCGGCAAGCCTCTCCAACGGAGAGGGCAACGGCTCGATCGTCTGCAAATTCGGCTTCATGCTGAACAACATGCTCGGCGAGGAGGATCTGTCTCCTGAGGGCCTGGGGAAATGGCGCGAAGGTGTGCGTCTCTCCTCGATGATGGCGCCCACCGTCATCTTGCAGCCCGATGGTACCGTGATTGCCCTCGGCACCGGAGGATCGAACCGCATCCGCACCGCCATCCTGCAGGTCGCCGTCAATTTGCTCGACCGCGACATGAGCCTGGAAGAGGCGGTGGATGCGCCGCGGCTGCATATTGAGCGGGACGGGAAGCTTAGCTTCGAGCCGGGCCTGCCTGAGGATACGCAAGCCTCTTTCCTCGCCCTTGGACCGAAGGTCCATGCCTGGCCCGCGCCCAACCTGTTCTTCGGTGGCGTGCACGCGGCGCGCCGCTTCGGCGACGGCGGCGTAGAGGGCGCAGGCGATCCGCGTCGCGGCGGGGTCGCAATTGTGGTGTGAGGTGCAAGACGTGCGGCGATGATTTGCCTATGTCGTAAACTGCATATCTGGTGTCGCTAATTGTCAACAAGGTTCGCTTGTCGGGCGCAACATTGAACAGCGCCCACTGCAGGCTAAGAGGCAAGCATGAAAACCGCCATCGCCATCAGTCACGTGTGCTTCGAGGATGCCGGCACGCTGGAAGACGCGATCACCGCGCGCGGAATGTCGTTCCGCTATCTGCAAGCCGGCGTCGACAATCTGTCACCGGCCAAGGACGCCGATATTCTCGTGGTGCTCGGCGCGCCCATCGGCGTCTACGAGGTCGACCGCTATCCGTTTCTCAAGGAGGACTTCGCGGTGATCGAGGCGGCGCTCGCCCGCGGCAAGCCGATCATCGGGATCTGCCTCGGCTCGCAGCTCCTCGCCGCCGTGCTCGGTGCCCGCGTCTATCCAAACCGCGAGAAGGAAATCGGCTGGGGCCTGCTAGGCTTGACCCCCGACGGGCGCAAATCGCCGCTCGCCGCTCTATCGGAGAACAAGTTCAGGGTGCTGCACTGGCACGGCGACACCTTCGACCTGCCGCGCGGCGCCACCTGGCTCGCCGAGACGGCGATCACCCCGCATCAGGCCTTCAGCGCCAACAACGGCAAGGTGCTGGCGCTGCAATTCCACGTCGAGCAACACACGAGAGGCATGGAGCGCTGGCTGGTCGGCCATACGCTTGAGCTCACCACCGCAGGCGTCGATGTCAACCAGCTCCGCGCCGATACGCAGCGCCTTGGCCCTGGCATGGAGAAGGCGAGCCGGACGATGTTCGACCTGTGGCTCGACCATCTCGGCGTGGCACCCGCGCGGACAACGGCGCCGGCGAAGTAAATTTCGCTAAGGGCTGAGAAGGTCTCAAACCTCTTCCCAGCGGGCTGGGTGAGGGGGAGAGTGACTTGCAGGTTGAGACCCCTTCACCCCAACCCTCTCCTCACAGGTTCTTGGGCATTGATTTCCCCAGGATGGAAGTTTGTTGACGGAGGTGGATATGAGTTTGGTCTTCCTTGTATTCTCAGACATCGACGGTCACGCTGGTGCATCCTGATTCTCCTTCAGGGCTACCTATTTGCGACATTGTGCTCTATCGCACAGGTGGCGCCGGATCGCGTCTGCGCAAATACACGATCGGGTCGTACGGTCGCGTTACCTTGCACCAAGCTCGCGTAACCGCGCTCAAGATATTCGCCGCCCGCGCAGAGGGCAAAGATCCGGCAGCCGAGAAGCAGCAAGCCCGCCGTAGACTCGTCGTCGACCGCGTGGACGATCTGGTCGAGCTGTTTATCAACGAACATCTTTCCACCAAGCGTTCCGAACGGGAGATCTCGCGCATGCTTCGCCGCGAGGTACTCCCCAAATGGGGAGCGCGTAGCGTTCACGAGATCGGCAAGCGTGAAGTCATCGATCTGGTGTACGAGCTTACTGCACGCGGCACGCCTTCAGCCGCCAACAAGTTGCTTAAGGTCATCAAGACTTTTTTCGGATGGTGCGTTGGTCGCGCCATACTCGACGTCTCTCCAGCCGGCGGCTTAGCGGCGCCGGCGAAGGAGACAGCGCGTGACCGGGTTCTCAATGACGACGAACTTGCCGATATTCTGAGAGCTGCGCGGCAAATCGGCGGTCCGTATGGTGGTATTGTCGAACTCTTGGCTTTGAGCGGCCAACGGCGCGAAGAAGTCGCGCAATTGACCTGGGACGAGATCGACCTTGCCAGCCAAACCTGGACGCTTCCTGCCTCGCGCGCCAAGAACGGCAAGCTGCACATCGTGCACCTCTCGAAGGCGGCTATTTCTGTACTGATGCGCATGCCGAGGCTCGGGCGATACTTCGGGGTGATGGGCCCCTCTACATCAAAATCGGACGATCGGTGCGTTACCGAGAGTCAGGGATCCCCCTAATTTGAACTAAAGTAAATCTTGATCCATCCCGATCAATCTCTGTCCATCAGCCGAGGCGCCCAATGCAGGAACCGAACACCACTAAGCCCTTGATCGAGCCCTCGGTTGCGGACCTGTTGAAGGCAATGGCAGCCTCGCCCGAATTGACCGTCGGGCGGCGTCGGCATTGGACGTGCTCACTCCGCGTCATCGCCGCGGCACTCGGCAAGCCACCCGAACTTCTCCCGGCGCGGTGGACAGCTCTGCGCCAGCCGATGTCGCGCCTGCATCACACACAGATGGGTGTGACGGCAAAGACCCTGGCCAATCATAAATCGAATGTCCAGGCCGCCTTGAGGTGGTTTGCCAAAGAAGAGAGCGTCTCCCTTCGCGGGTCTCCGTTGAGTCCCGAATGGGCGCTTCTCAGGGACGGAATCGCCGACTACCGCACCCGCGCCAATAGCTATTCGCTGATGCGGTTCTGTTCGGCCAAGGGTATCGCACCTGAAGCGGTGGATGAATCGGCGCTCGATGCCTGCATCGCCTATCGGGGAGCCACCACCGCCCTTAAGGCCAATACTGCCGCACGACGGCGCATTGCGCGGTCGTGGAACCGTTGTGTCGCTGTCGTGCCGGGCTGGCCTTCGCAGAAACTGATTGAGCCGCCGCTGGCACGCACCTTGGCGGGTCCAGACTGGGAGGAACTTCCTGAGGGACTTCGCCGAGATATCGACGCATACCTAGCTCACTTGACACAAGTTCGACGCACTTCTGGCGGCAAACGCCTTGCGCCTTGCAAGCCCTCTACCATCAAGGTTCGCAAGGCCAAGCTGGTCGCTTTCGTGCGCAAGGCTGTGAGTCTGGGTGTCCCGATCGACAGCCTTGCATCGTTAGCCGACTTGCTTGAGCCCGAACTCGTGGAACGTGTGTTCGATGCCTATTGGAAGGAGCGCGGCGAATATCCTTCGATCTATCTGATCGAGCTCTCCTCTCTCTTGCTTAGCATTGCCCGAGAAACCAAGTGCCTCGATGACGCTGCCATCGCCCGCCTCGATGACATGCGGGCGGTGCTCGAAGAGTATCGACCGGTCGGGCTAACCGAGAAGAACATGGCGGTCGTTCG
>DATFVP010000291.1:0-2516 GCA_035260285.1 Methyloceanibacter sp. | reverse complement strand
ATCTCGAGGAAGCGCCGCCGCTCGTCCGGAGTCGGCGGCCTGCCGTTGAGCATCGCGCGCCAGGAGAAGCTCGCTGGCCGCCCCGCGATGGCCTCGTCGAGCGTGTCCGAGACCATGTTCAAAGTGCCGGAAAGATTGTCGAGCGTGTACTGGTTCATGCGCGCGCCGATCAATCCGTAATTGAGCGCGGTGGTCAGGCCGCGCAGGTTTGAATCCTGCGCCAGGGTCTGGATCAGCGGCTTGGCTTCGCCGAGCTTCTTGGTGAGCGCGACCACCTCCTCGGTGGGCAAGAACAAAAGCCCGTTCTTCTGGAAGAATGGCCCGCCTCCGGCCTCCAGGATCGAGCGGAAGTGATCCTTCTGATCGGACAATTTCTGGATCACCGCCGCCGTTACCTGCGTCGCCAATTCGGAGGTCGGAGCGTCGATGACGGCGAGGATGGTTTCTTCCTTCGGGGGGAACGACTTTTCGAATGCCACCTCCCGCTGCCGCCACGGCAGCTCCTTGGAAATGAGCTTGTTGACGTCGGCGTCGATGGCGAAATGGCCGGCCGCATATATAGTCGTGGCGAGACCAAAAAGCGCCGCGATGCCAATGATTTGCGCTGCATAACGGGTGCAAAAATCAATGATGGCGACGATCGCTTGCTGCAACATGCCTAGTCCTGGGAGCTATGCGACTGGACCCAATCGGAAGGGAGCGGGAACGTGGGCGAGTATGGCCGGCGGAATATCAGGCAATTTAGTGCGTTGACAACGACTATAGGTTGCACGGGAACACTGCCAGAACACCGATCAGATGCGGTAACCCCAAAGGGGCGCGTCAAGTTCGACCGGCGCGACGATGGGTCGCCTGAACCGCAGATTCCCGCTGATTTGGGCTGTGCCTGCGTCAACCTATATGGGAAAATGTTAGAATCATGACTCTGCCGATCTCCCTGCCGGATCCTGTCACCCGCTCCCCGGTCGCCCGGTTGAGCGATCGCGGCCGTTCGCCAGCGGTGTATGCCAAAGCCTGCCCCGAGGCCAAAGCCATTTTCACCACGAGCGTCGACGTGCTCGGAGAGGGCACTGTGGCGCGGCGCGTGCGCGCCAGGAGCGCCTCAGCGAGACGATCATGAAGGTCATTCTGGCGCAACCTCGCGGTTTCTGCGCAGGCGTCGTGCGCGCCATCGAGATTGTCGAGCGCGCGCTCAAGAAATACGGGCCGCCCGTCTATGTCCGCCACGAGATCGTTCATAACAAATTCGTCGTCGACAGCCTCAAGGCCAAGGGCGCGATTTTCGTCGAGGAACTATCGGAGGTGCCGCAGGGCGCCGTGACTATCTTTAGCGCGCACGGCGTTGCCAAGAGCGTGGTGAACGAGGCCGCCGGACGTCAGCTGCCTGTGCTCGATGCGACCTGCCCGCTGGTCACGAAGGTGCACAACCAGGGGAAGCGCTACGTTGCCCAAGGCCGCGTGCTCATTCTCGTGGGCCATGCCGGCCATCCGGAGGTTGAGGGCACACTCGGCCAGATCGACGGTCCAGTGGTTCTGGTGCAGAGTGAGGAGGACGTCGAGGCGCTGGATATTTCCCCCGATACGCCGGTCGCCTATGTGACGCAGACGACGCTCAGCGTCGACGACACCCGCGGCATCATTGCCGCGCTTGAACGCCGATACCGAAACATCGTCGGACCGGAGATCAGGGACATCTGCTACGCCACGCAAAATCGCCAGTCGGCGGTGCGGGAACTGAGCCATCACGTTGATGTGATCCTGGTGGTTGGGGCCAAGAATAGTTCCAACTCCAATCGGCTGCGCGAAATCGGCGCGGAGGCCGGCATTCCGAGCTATCTCATCGCCGACGGCAGCGAGCTTGCGCCCGAGTGGGTCAAGGACGCGCAAACGATCGGTATTACCGCCGGCGCCTCCGCGCCCGAAGTGCTGGTCGAAGACGTCATCAACACGTTGCGAAAACTCGGCGAGGTCGAAGTCTCGACTCTACCGGGTCGCGAGGAGCATATTGAGTTCCGGCTCCCCCGCGAACTGGCAGCGAACTGAGACGTTCATCCGATAGCCACAGCCTGACGCAGCAAAAACAGGAAGACAGAAAGAATGCGAGTTCCGTTTTTCAAGGAAATGCGTATCGGCGCCTACATCTTCAAGCAGAAACTCTTGGGGCGCAAACGCTATCCGCTCGTGCTGATGCTGGAGCCGTTGTTTCGTTGCAACCTCGCGTGCGTCGGTTGCGGCAAGATCGATTATCCCGATTCCATCCTCAATCGCCGGCTGTCGGTCAAGGAGTGCCTTGACGCCGTCGATGAGTGCGGTGCGCCGATGGTGGCCATCCCCGGCGGCGAGCCGTTGATCCACCGCGAGATCGGCGAGATCGTGAAAGGCTTGGTCGCCAGGAAAAAGTTCGTCTCGCTCTGCACGAATGCGTTGCTCTTGGAGAAGAAGCTGCATCTGTTCGAGCCTTCTCCCTATCTCTTCTTTTCCGTCCACCTCGATGGGCTGCGCGAGCATCACGACAA
>DATFVP010000290.1:0-3067 GCA_035260285.1 Methyloceanibacter sp. | reverse complement strand
GAGCTATCATTTGACCTGGCAGGTTGGCAGCTCGAGCTATGAGGGCGACGGCAGGCTTGACGGCAATTTGCTGACCGTGGATTGGGGCGCTGCCACGCCGGTTGTCTATGCGCTTGGCGACGACGGCAGCCTTACGGGCCTTTGGGACGCGGGCAACGGCGAGGAAACGCTCACGCCGGAAGAATGAGTGCAGGGATCATGACCTACGACGTAATTGTCATCGGCACGGGACCAGGAGGCTACGTCGCCGCCATCCGTGCGGCGCAGCTCCGAATGAAGGTCGCCGTGGTTGAGAAGCGCGCCACCCATGGCGGCACCTGCCTCAATGTCGGCTGCATCCCTTCAAAGGCGCTGCTGCATGCGAGCGAGCTCTATGCCGAGGCCGCTCATGGATTTGCAGACATGGGCATCAAGGTTCAGCCGGCGCTCGATCTCGCAGCCATGCTCGCCTTCAAGGACGAGGGGGTGAAGGGCAATGTGCAGGGCGTCGAGTTTCTTCTGAAGAAGAACAAGATCGACCCATTTCATGGCACCGCTAGGATCGCAGCGCCAGGCAAGGTCGAGGTTACCGGGAGCAACGGCGGCGCGCAGACGCTTGAAGCCAAGGCCATCGTCGTCGCGACCGGCTCGGAGGTGGCGGCCATCCCCGGCATTAACATCGATGAGAAAACCATCATCTCCTCGACCGGCGCTCTCTCGCTGCCTGAGGTGCCGAAGCGGATGGTGGTGATCGGCGCGGGCTATATCGGGCTCGAGCTCGGCTCGGTGTGGCGGAGACTCGGGTCGGAGGTCACCGTGGTCGAGATGCTCCCCCGCATCGCGCCAGGCCTCGATGGCGAGGTGGCGAAGCAATTCCAGCGTATCCTCGCCAAGCAAGGCATCGCCTTCAAGCTCGACACCAAGGTGCTCGGCGTGGAGACCGACGCCAAAACCTGCAAAGTGAGGCTCGAGCCTGGCAAAGGCGGGACGCAAGAAACCCTGGACTGCGACGTGGTGCTCGTCTGCGTCGGACGCGTGCCTAACACAGAAGGGCTTGGCTTGGCCGAGCTTGGCGTCAAAACCGACAATCAGGGGCGCATTCAGGCCGATCCGCATTTTGCGACGAGCGTGCCTGGCGTCTACGCCATCGGCGATGTCATTGCGGGCCCCATGCTTGCCCACAAGGCTGAGGACGAGGGCGTCGCCGTGGCCGAGATCCTGGCCGGACAGGCAGGCCACGTGAATTACGACGTGATCCCAAGCGTGATCTATACGGCGCCTGAGGTGGCGTCAGTCGGCAAGACGGAGGAAGAGCTAAAAGACGCAGGCATCGCCTACAAGGTCGGCAAGTTTCCGTTCACCGCCAATGGCCGCGCCAAGGTCAACCGCACCACTGAAGGCTTCGTCAAGGTGCTGGCCGACGAGGAGACCGACCGCGTGCTCGGCGTGCATATTCTCGGCGCCGATGCCGGAACCATGATCGCAGAGGCTGCGGTGCTGATGGAATTCGGCGGCTCGGCAGAGGACTTGGCGTGCATCTGCCACGCTCATCCGACATTGAACGAGGCGGTGAAGGAAGCCGCCCTCGCCGCCGAAGGCCGCGCCATCCACATGTGAGTGGCGGCTGACGACCTAGGACTGTCACGGCCGGGCTTGCTCCGGCCATCCACGTCTTCGATCCTACGAAAAATATCGTGGATGCCCGGCACAACGCCGGGCATGACGATGCTTCTTAGAACTCCAATCTAGGCCGCCTCGGCGCCCTTGGTGGCGTCGCCTGCGGTGTAGGACTTGGCGCCAGTGCCGGCGAGCTTGCCCTTGTCCACGATCAGATATTCGGTTCGGATCGGCTTGCCGGCGAAATAATTCTCCAGGATCTCGCGGGTGCCCGCGGCGTAGCGCGTCTGCGCCGACAACGAAGTGCCGGAGATGTGCGGCGTCATGCCATGATGCGGCATGGTGCGCCACGGATGGTCCTTGGGTGCCGGCTGTGGGAACCAGACGTCGCCGGCATAGCCTGCGAGCTGCCCGCTCTCCAGCGCGCGCACCACGGCGTCGCGATTGACGATCTTGCCGCGAGCGGTGTTCACGATGTAGCTACCCCGCTTCATCATGCCGATCAGCTTGTCGTTGAACAGGTCCTCGGTCTCCGGGTGGAGCGGCGCATTGATGGTGACCACGTCGCATACCTTGACCAGGGACTCGACCGTTGGGTGGAACGTGAGGTCAAGCTCCTTCTCCACCTCCTTGGGCAGGCGGTGCTTGTCGGTGTAGTGGAGCTTCACGCCGAAGGGCTTGAGGCGGCGTAGTGCCGCAAGACCGATACGGCCGGCGGCAACGGTGCCGACATTCATGCCTTCGAGATCGTAAGAGCGCTCGACGCAGTCGGCGATGTTCCAGCCGCCCTTGATCACCCAGCCGTAGGACGGGATGTAGTTGCGTACGAGCGCCAGGATCATCATCACGATGTGCTCGGAGACGCTGATCGAGTTGCAATAGGTGACTTCGGCGACGGTGATGCCTTTGTCGATCGCCGCCTGAAGATCGACATGGTCCGAACCGATGCCGGCGGTGATGGCAAGCTTGAGATTCTTGGCCTTGGCGATGCGCTCTTTGGTGAGGTAGGCGGGCCAGAAGGGCTGGGAGATGACGATCTCGGCGTCGGGGAGTTCCTTCTCGAAGACGGAGTTGGGCCCGTCCTTGTCGGAAGTGACGACCAGCGTGTGACCGGCATCTTCGAGGAATTTGCGAAGCCCGAGTTCACCCGAAACGCTGCCAAGCAGCTCGCCTGGCTTGAAATCGATTTTTTTCGGCGTCGGCGTCGTCATGCCGTCGGGGTAGTGATCGATCTTGGGAATGTCGTCGCGGGCATATTTGGGCGGATAGCCGGTGACCGGATCGTCATAGAGAACGGCGAGCACTTTTGCCATGAGCGAGCTCCTTCATTGGGCTGGCATGGAGGCAGGTCCCAGCAGCACCGACAGGGAGTCGGAGCCCTGCTGCCGCATGTCGCATCGAGCGGAACCGGGTTAAGTTTAAAACGCCTCAACCCAGCCTCGCGTTTCCTCATCGGCGCCGCTCAGAGCGC
>DATFVP010000289.1:0-13240 GCA_035260285.1 Methyloceanibacter sp. | reverse complement strand
AGACGCCGTCTTTCGTCGACTCGGCATGATCGGTCATTGAGCCCTCCTTGCCTTGTGCAGAAAAAGGCGACTCCAAGGAAGAAAACCGATCGTAGCCGGAAAAGGTTCCGGCTGGTGTTGAACTGCCTTGGCTATACCCATCACAACCAGCAACAGCCACGATCTGTCGGGGCATGGTGGCGCTCATGTCCTTGCCCGGCCACACGCCTTCGACCTTGCGCGTCGCGCCAGAGCCTGAAACGCGGCGCGGGCGGGTGAGGCGATGCAGCCTAGTTGCGGCAGACCTTAGAACCCGACGTGCAGACATAATTGACCACCACGCCAGTAAAGCAGGTGGTGTAGGTCTTGGCCGTGACGAATGTCGCATAAATGACATCCTCAGGCACGACCGGCCGCACCCTCTTCCAGAACGGATCGGGACTCACCTTCTGCGGGCTTATGCTGATGCGGCTCCAACCGCGCTTGCGCCGGAGCTCGTCGGCGCTTTTGTCGGCAAGAGCCCGCGACATGTGCAAGGCCTCGCCTTTGGTGTCGGCGCTGTGGGTTGCCGAGATGACCTCGCAGTCCTCAGCCGCCACGGCGGCGAGGGGCCACGAAGCGGCCAAGGCAAGAATCCCGAGCGCAGCTCTAAGCATGCTTTTCCCCGGTCAAGGAACAAGGCCTGCTACCGTTTGTTTTGCCAAAGCGGCGGGACGCTTGCAAGCCGACGTGTCGGCTGTCGCCTGGAGACGAGGGGACGTGATGCGGTTCCTGATCGCGGTTACCGCAGTGACGGCCAGAGGAATAATGCTATCGCCGGGGTTGGTCAGGCCGACCGCCGCGGCAAATGCCAGGGTGGCAGAGGGCGGACCGGCCCATCTTCGGCCGACCAGGAGCTGAGAAAGGCCTCAGGTCCCATCTCGGCGAATAGCCGATTATCAGCCTCCCGCAGCCTTCTGGTCACTTCCCGGCCCATGTTCATCTGGATCAGTGTGAACTGCTTGAGATCCCGCTTGTAGACTTGGTGAAGGTTGGCTGCCGAAAGGCTGATAGCGGTGCAATCCTCGATGGCGCGGACTGAGGCGCTGCGCGGACGGAGGTCCATCACCGCCATCTCCCCGAAGCAATCGCCTTCCTTCAAGGTTCCGAGGAGGTATTCCTGTCCGCGCCATGATTTCAGCACCGCGACCTTCCCCGCTTCGAGGACAAACATCGAATCGGCTTGGTCGTGCTCGCGGAAAAAATACTGTCTCGCCGGGACTGACACGACCGGGCACACGCCGAGCAGAAATTGGAGAATGTCGGCCCGGACTCCGCCGAAAACGGGCATGCGCTGCAGGAGGTCGATCCGCGCTTTTGGCATTACGACACTTCCGGAGTTGCCGTCATTATGATCCGCGGCCGACCGGTCTGCAAGGAGAGCGGCGGGTCGCTCATGGGGTAGAAATGTTGAATCGTATGGCTCGATAAACGGTCAACTCACGCTATTCCGCTGCGATTGGCATGGGTAATGGGCCTCGGCCAATCTGATCGATCAGTCGTGGACGTTCGACGGAAATATCTGCGGACTCATCTGCGCGCACCCGGAACCACAGCGCGTAGAGCGCGGGGACGACCAGCAGCGTCAATAAGGTCGCCACGAACAGGCCGCCCATGATGGTGATCGCCATTGGCCCCCAAAAGATGCTGCGTGCCAGCGGAATCATCCCGAGGATGGCGGCAAGCGCCGTTAGCAACACCGGCCGCGCTCGCCGCACCGTGGCGTCGATGATGGCGCGATGCCGGCCATGGCCGGCCGCGATGTCGTGGTCGATCTGATCGACCAGGATGATGGTGTTGCGCATGATCATCCCGGCAAGTGCGATAAGGCCGAGCAGGGCGACGAAACCGAATGGCTGGTTGGACAGGAGTAGCGCTCCTGTGGCGCCGATGATCCCGAGGGGCGCCGTTACAAAGACCAAGGCTAACCGCGAGAAGCTCTGCAGCTGGATCATCAAGAGCGCCAGCATCACCACCGCCATGGCTGGGAACACAGCCGCCAGAGCGACATTCGCCTTGGCGCTTTCCTCGATCGAGCCACCGGTCTCGATGCGGTAACCATAGGGCAACGCTTCCTCGATCCCGCCAAGCTTCGACAGAACCTCGGTGCTGACGTCGGGCGCCTGCACGCCGTCGACGATGTCGCCGCGCGCGGTGAGCACGAGGTCGCGGTTGCGGCGCCATAGGATCGGCTCCTCGAATTCATAGTGGAGGCGGGCAATCTGCGACAGCGGCACGGGGACGCCGTTTCGCGTGGTTATGGTCAGCGCCGGCAGACGGCCAAGCTCGAGCCGCTCGCTCGGAACGGCACGCGCTACCACGTCGATGTGCTCGATGCCCTCGCGATATTGGGTGATGGTGAGTCCCGAGAGCAGGGTCTGCAGCGTCTGCGCCACGTCCTGCGGCGTCAACCCGAGCGCGCGGGCGCGGTCCTGATCGACCTCGAGCCGGATCGACTTCACCTGCTCGCTCCAGTCGAGATGCGGGTCCACGATCTTGGGATTTGACGCCATGACTTGGCGCACCTGCTCAGCAATCTCGCGCACCTTCATCGGATCGGGGCCGATCACCCGGAACTGCACCGGGAAGCCGACCGGCGGGCCGAACACGAAACGGTCCACCCTGGTCCGCGCTTCCGGCAAGGTTCCATCCGCAAGGGCTTTTTCCAGACGGGCCTTGACCCGCTCGCGGGCTTCCAGGTCCTTGGTGACTATGACTATCTGAGCGAAATTCGGGTTGGGCAGCACCGGATTGAGGCCAAGCCAAAAGCGCGGCGAGCCCTGTCCGACATAAGTGGTGTAGGTGACAATATCGGGATCGCCGGCAAGGAAGCTCTCGGCCTTCTTCGCGGCCGCGTCGGTAACTCCAATCGCCGTGCCTTCCGGCAGCCGCATCTCGAAGAACAATTCGGACCGGGTCGAGGTCGGGAAGAACTGCTGCTGGACCAGGCCGAAGCCGGCGATGGCGGCGAAGAACATGAGAACCGTGGTGGCGACGACGGTTCTGCGCCAGCGCAAGGCACGTTCGATCAGGTTGCGCAACGCGCGGTAGATTCGGGTGTTGTAGATTGCATCGGGATTGTCGTGAGCCCCATGCTTGGCGAAGTCGGGCAGGAGCTTGAGCCCGAGATATGGCGTGAACACCACTGCCACGATCCAGGAGGCAATCAGCGCAAGCCCGACGACCCAGAAAATGCCCCCGGCGTATTCGCCGGAGCTCGACTTGGCGAAACCGACCGGCAAGAAACCGGCGGCGGTGACCAGCGTGCCGGTCAGCATCGGGAAGGCGGTCGATGTCCAGGCGTAAGTCGCAGCGCGCACCCGATCCCAGCCCTGCTCCATCTTCACCACCATCATCTCGATGGCAATGATCGCGTCGTCGACGAGCAACCCCAGAGCAATGATGAGCGCGCCAAGCGTGATCCGGTGCAGGTCGAGCCCGGCGCCATACATGACGAGAAGCACGATGGCGAGGACAAGCGGCACCGACAACGCGACGACAATGCCGGTGCGCCAGCCGAGCGACAGGAAGCCTACCACCAAGACAATGGCGAGCGCCTCGCCGAAGCTCTTGATGAATTCCGATACCGACTCATCAACGATATGGGGTTGATCGGCGATCTGGGTGACCTCGATGCCGACCGGCAGCTCCGCCGTGACCGACTTCATCGCCTCTTTCAGGTTTTCGCCGAGCGTGATGATGTTTGCGCCGTCCGCCATCGAGACGCCGAGCCCGATGGCGGGCTTGCCGCCCTCGCGCACGATGAAGGTCGGCGGGTCCTCGTAGCCGCGCTTGACCGTGGCGATGTCGCCGAGCCGGAACACACGCCCGTCCGCCTGCACCGGCACAGCGGCGATGGCTTCGGCGCCGGAAAAAGCGCCGGTAACCCGCACATTGATGCGGTCGGCCGACGTATCGACCGATCCGCCGGAGACCACGGCGTTCTGCTTGGCGACACTATCGAAGATTTGCTGAGGGGTTATGCCGAGAGTTGCGAGCTTTGCGTGGCTGAACTCGATAAAAATCTTCTGAGGGCGCTCGCCGATAATATCCACCTTGTTGACGTCGGGAACACGAAGCAGGGTTTGGCGGATGTCCTCTGCCCGCGTCTTGAGGTCGGCGAGGCTCAAGCCGTCGGCCGTCAGCATGTAGATGACGGAATAGACGTCACCGTACTCGTCGTCGAAATTGGGGCCGATGATGCCGCCAGGCAGATCGCCTCTGATGTCGCCAACCTTCTTGCGCACCTGGTACCAAAGATCCTTAACCTTGGCGGGCGGAGTTCTGTCCGTGAGGAACACCTGGATGAAGGACACTCCAGGCTGCGAATAGCTTTGCACGCGGTCGAGGTATGGGAGGTCCTGTAGCTTCTTCTCGATCTTGTCGGCGACTTGCGTTTGCATTTCCGCGGCAGTCGCGCCGGGCCAGGCGACGTTCACGATCATCGTCTTGATGGTGAAGGACGGATCCTCGGCACGGCCGAGGTTGAAGTAGGAGTATGCCCCGGCCGCGCCGAGCAACAGGATCATGAATAGCACGAGCGACTGATGCGTGATCGCCCATTCGGAAAGATTGAAGCGCCTCATAACCCGGTCCTCCTCCTGACCGCTGCTCACGCAAGGAGCGCGGTCATCCTTTAACGCTCGTCGATGGCGTGGACTCTTTCACCGGCGTCGAGCTTCTGGACGCCAAGCTTGACGATACGGTCGCCATTGCTGACGCCAGAGGTGACCAGCGCGGTGTCCTCGGTGAAAGACGCAACCTTCACCGGTCGCAGTTCGAGTGCACCGGACTTGTCGACCACATAGACCGATGGGCCGGTCCCACGGTTGAGGATCGCCGCGAGCGGCAGCTTCGCCGCTGACATGTCGGCGGAGTGCGAGAGTGTTACCGTCGCCGTCATGCCGAGTGCGACGGTGTCGTCCGGATTTTCGATGGTAAAGCGCGCAGCATAGGTACGGGTCGCGGCGTCGGCCTGCGGCGACAGCTCGCGAAGCCGAGCAGTGAAATTCCTTCCTGGACCCGACCACAACTGGACCGTGGCATTCGCGGCGCGCGCTTCGGTCAGCCAAGTCTCGGGCAGTGCAACAACCGCCTCCTTCTCGCCGCGATGGGCAAGCCGCACCACCGGTTGGCCGATGGCGACGACTTGGCCGGGCTCGGCAAGTGTTACCGTGATCACGCCGTCGGCATCGGCCTTGAGGTCAGAATAGTCGAGTTGGTTGTGCGCAAGGTCGAGAGAGCGCTGGGCACGCTCGAGGCGCCCTTCGGCCTCGTCCTTCGTTGCCTTCTTGCGATCAAATTCGGCGACGGAGGCCCAGCCCTGCGTCTTGAGAGTGGTGTAGCGTTCCAGGTCGGCAGCGGCTTGGTGAAGACTAGAGGTCGCCGCGGCGAATTCAGCCTCAGCGCTCTCAACCTGCAACGTCATATCCTGCGGATCGAGCTGCGCCACAACGTCGCCGACGTGTACGCGATCGCCGACATTGACGACGCGGCTGACGATCTTGCCAGCGACCCTGAAGCCGAGATCGGTCTCGTAGCGGGCGCGCACCACGCCCACAAATTCGCGCGTTGTATTTTCGTCCTCGAAGGCGACGCGCTGAACCTGAACCGGGCGCTCAGGCTTGGCGGTTGCTGAAGCCGCGTGATCGTCGCATGCCGCGAGCAGCGGAAGGGAGGCGATGACGGCCGCGGCGCGCAGCAGCGAGATTGACGGCAATGGCATGGCAGCTGCTCCTTCACTCATGTTGTGTGATAAATGACGAAAGACGTATATCGTCACTTCGTTGGCGTAGTTGTGCTTCAGGTGAGTGCTGCATCAAATCTACCTACAGGGGGTGATGGCCTGGATCAGAAAGCGGACGGAGGCGCGGGCTTCGGTCTCGACATCTTCACCATCCTGCAGGCATTGGCCAATAAGCACTGGATGGGTGAAGACCACGACGGACCGCAAGATCAGCTCAGCCGTGGTGCGCGGCTCGACTGCCTCAAATTCACCGGCCTCGATCCCATCGCGCAAGATGAGCTCCACGACGTTGCGGAGGGCGTCCTTGTGGGCACGAATATTGTCCCAGTTGTGCTCGATCGCGACCAGCACGATGTCGTTGACGCGCTGCTCGGTGAGCAGATTTTCCTTATGATAGGCTAGGATTCCAAGGACTAGCCGCTCAATACGCTGGGAGGCCGTGGCCTTTGAGCGCGCAATCGCCCAGGCATTTTCCTCGACCTCTGACAGGCAGCGCTGGCAGATCGCCTGGACGATGGCGATCTTGGATGGGAAGAAGCGGTAGACATTGGCTGGCGACATCTGAAGCTCGGCCGCGATATCTGCCACTGCCGTCTTGGCAAATCCCAGCCGACGGAACAGCGTGTCCGCCGTCTCCACGATCCGGGCGCGGGTATCGTCAGGCTTGGTTCTGATCTGGGTTCTCATCGGCGGCGACTCGCTCGGGTCTTGTGAGTAGTGATGAATTTAATAATTCGTCACTCGACCGATGTCAAGATGTCGAGCCATCAATCCGCAAAATCAAGCTTCCGTCGTGTGCGAAAGCCCTCGGTTTGCGGTCTCTCTCAAAGGAGACGTGATTTCGACTAATGGCACCAAGCGGGTGGCATCACGTCCGAAGTACACCAATTAGCGGATATGCTGAATCTGGCTACGGCGGTAAGCCATGACCCTTAGCGGTGCACCTGTTGCTCGGGCCCTTGCGACAAGCTTGTCGCTTTTTCCGTCTTCGAAAGTGCGGAAATTAACCTCTCGTTAACCAGAAGCACGTCCTATCGGCGTTGAGGGTTAACGAGATGTCAACGGCACGGCCATCCTTCAAATTTCGCGGCGGCTCGTTCCACGCTCTGGTGGTCAGGCCCGAATCCCCTATCGAAGCCTGGCTTGCCGACGTCGATGTTTTGCTAGCGCGCTCGCCGGGTTTCTTCGCCGGCAAGTCGGTGGTGATCGATGTCTCGGGCCTCTCGCTGGCCAAACAAGCATTCCTCGGTCTTCTGGACGAGCTGAGCAAACGCGACATCCGCATTCTCGGGGTCGAGGGCGCAAATCCGGCCGATGTTGACGGGCGAGTTCCGTCCCTGGTGCGAGGCCAGGCCGAGAGGCCGGATACGGCCGCCGTGCCGGCAGTCAAATCTCCCCAGGCTGCGCTGGTCAGCTCGCTGCTGATAGATGCTCCGGTGCGCTCCGGCCAAGCGATCGTTCACCCAGAGGGCGACGTGACGATTGTCGGGTCGGTGTCGTCCGGCGCGGAAATCATCGCTGCCGGTTCCATTCACGTCTACGGAACGCTGCGCGGGAGAGTCTTGGCCGGCGCCTACGGCAACCAACGGGCTAGAATTTTCTGCCGCCGACTGGACGCCGAGCTCATCGCCATCGATGGCCATTACATCGTCGCCGACGAGGTCGAGCCTCATCTGCGCAAGGCGCCGATCCAAGCGTGGCTCGAAGGGGATGAGCTGAAGATCATGACAATGAACTGAACCAAAGGAGCACTCAAATGGCGCAGGTGGTGGTGGTGACATCCGGAAAAGGAGGCGTCGGCAAAACAACGTCGACCGCAGCCCTAGGTGCGGCTCTGGCGCGCGCTGGCGAGCGAGTCGTCGTTGTCGATTTCGACGTTGGTTTGCGCAATCTCGATCTCGTCATGGGGGCGGAACGGCGAGTGGTCTTCGACCTCATTCACGTCGTTCAGGGCAGCGCAAGACTCTCTCAGGCGCTCATTCGCGACAAGCGAATCGACACTCTCTTCCTGCTTGCCGCCTCGCAGACGCGCGACAAGGACTCGCTGACCGATGACGGCGTCGAACGCGTAATCCGCGAGCTGCGGCCGTCGTTCGATTGGGTCATCTGCGACAGCCCGGCGGGAATCGAGAGGGGAGCGTCGCTCGCCATGCGTCACGCCGACCTCGCCGTGGTGGTCGCCAATCCTGAGGTGTCTTCGGTCCGCGATTCCGATCGCATTATCGGCTTGCTCGACTCGACCACGGACAAGGCCAAGCGCGGCGAGCAGATGGAGAAGTACCTGCTTTTGACCCGCTACGACAAAAATCGCGCAGAGCGCGGCGAAATGCTCTGCATCGAGGACGTCCTGGAGATTCTCTGTATCCCTCTGCTTGGCATCATCCCTGAAAGCAAAGACGTCCTGCATGCCTCGAACATGGGTCTGCCGGTTACGCTGAACAATCCGGCGAGCGCTCCGGCACGCGCCTACAACGATGCAGCTCGCAGACTCCAGGGAGAGCAGGTTCCCCTGGTCGTGCCGAGCGACAAGGTCACGCTGTTCAGCAAGCTATTGGGGCGGAGGGCGGCATGAAATTCGCGGATCTGTTTGGCCGGCAGCGGTCAGCCACCACGGCTCACCATCGATTGCAGGTGCTGCTGATGCACGAGCGATGCGGCGGCAATCCCGACCTTATCCCGATCCTGCGCGAAGATATTCTGGCCGCCATCAACAAGCACGTCGCAGTGGATGCGGACAAGGTTCGGCTGACCATCGACCGTGGCGAGATGGTTTCCCGGCTCGAGATCGATATTGAGATCCCGACGCCGCTGAAACATCACCGGGAAGGGTGCGCCACTGCGGTTCACTACCGCTGAAGCCGCGCCTCCTCCTCGGCTCCCCAGGTCCGGCATTGAAGTCGATCGTCCCAATAAAAAGCCCCACTAAGGACAGGGCCGAGTTAGGAAACGAAACCGTGCAACGGCTTCACCGCAACCATAGCACCCGGCGTCGCCACCACGCCAACCGCGCCTGCGGCGAAATGCTGCATGCTGTGAAAGTCGTTTGAGTTGCCTGCACGCTGTGGCCATCGTGCCCGCCTATTGGGTTATTTTGGGAAAGGAAACGCTTTGATGGAGCGGGTGAAAAGGAGCAATAAATTCAAGCTCATCCTAGGTTTAGTGGCGCTAACTTCATTAAGCCTGTTGGCTATCGGTAGCATGTCATGGGTTCTGCACGCGGCGGAGGAGAGCTCGGCCAAGTCGGAAGGGGCCGAAGGTAAGAAAACAGCCGAAAAAAAGGAGATGGGCGGGGAGGAAATCTGCTGCAAAGCCGGCGATACCACGCCGCCCTTGGAGCTCGTGAAGAAGATCCCTCCTGGTGGATTGCACAGCCCTTATCAGGACTACGCCAAGCTCGCCAAAGAAGAGGAACTGGTGAAACAGTTCCGTTTGCCGGGATGTAACGAGTGTCACGGAGGCGGCGGCGGCGGCGGCTTCTGCCCGGCACTCAGTCAAGGCGTCTGGTTCTGGGGCAATACCGATGATGTGCTGTTCAGGCTGGTGGCGCTCGGCTCCGCAGACCTGGAGAAGCAGGGCTTCACCCGCATCCAATACGGAACCGTGCATGCTGGCATGCCGATGATGGGTCACACCATCAAGACCGCCGACCACCTCTGGAAGATCATCGCCTTCATCCGCTCGATCAATCCACCGGGGTCCAATCCTCCCGAAAAGGTGGTCCCCGCGAGGATGCATGCTGGCGGTGAGACTCCTCCGGGATAGCCCGGCACATCGCCTTCGATCAAGATCGCGCCCCTCAATTAGCTTCGAGGGGCGCGATCTTTTGGTCTTAACGTGGGCATCATCGGTGACCCCAGGCCTATTGTGCAGCCCCGGCGGTCAAGAGCTTGTTCTCCACGATTTTCAGAGTGTCGGCGAAGTCGCCGCACTCAAGCGCGACCGACTTGTGGTCTGGGCTGTCGATGAACACCCTCTGGTCGGCATTCAGACTCACGCGGACGCGGGCAGGCGAGTCGCCGCTGTCGTCGGCGCTGTCCCACATCACGACGTTGAGGCCGCAATTGCCGCCGTCAGGCTCGTAGAAAGCGATAAAGCGCTTGTTGCCGACCGAGGTGAGGATGGCCTCGTTAGGACCGACCGGCCCCAGATTCTGGACGGGCTCCTCGGCACGGACGGGAAGACTGTACCCTCCGAGAATGACGAGGCCGCCCACCGCAGCCCAAATCGATAACCTGCTGAGAGCGAACATGATGGATCTCCTTGTCCTGTGGGCTCAGAGGTCTCTGAGCTGACGAGAATCTCCACCATTTCTTCGGATCACGATGTGGTGATTGCCACAATGTGTGGACTTTTTCGCGCTGACCGGTTTGAAAATTAACCGCGCCCGAGCGGCGGTGCCGACCGACAGGATTCTCACTCCCTTCACCATGCCTCAACGCTGCGCAACCAATCGAACCTCGAGCGGGTTAGAGTCCTGCTGGTCCGACCACACCTAAGGTGGCCCCTCGACTTGAAGGAGGTGAGTCATGCGTCGTTTGCTTTTCGGTGCTGCGGTGATGATGGGCGTGGGATTTGGGGGCTTGGTGCCCGCCACGGCGACCCCGCTAACCGTATCGGGATTGAGCAGTCAAAGTGTCGACGCCACGCTCGTCGAGGACATCGGTTGGCGACGTCAGTACCGGCGCTACGGCTATCCTCTACCCTACGCCTACTACCCTCCCGCGTATGGATATTACGCGCCTGCACCGGCTTACGCCTACGCTCCACCCGCGTATGACTCTTATGCGCCGCCACCTGCGGTTGCCGAGACTTATGCGCCACCGCCTGCCGTCGCCGAGGGTGACTATTCATCGGCGGACGGCGACTACGGCGACTATCCGCCGGCGAATGGCGCGTATGGCGAGTATCCGCCGCAAGGCTACTGAGCGAGTGGTCTCGCAGCCGGTCACATCCCCTTCACCCCCAGGCGCGGTCGGCATTGTCGCAATAGCAGGCATGCGGCTCGACCTCGCGCAACAGCGGATAGTCGGTGTAGCCCTGGTCGGCGCCGCCATAGTAGGTCTCGCGGTTGGCTGGCGCGAGCGGCGCGTCGAGATAGAGCCGAGTCACGAGGTCCGGGTTTGAGATGAACGGCTTGCCGAAAGCGATGAGATCGGCCCGGCCCTCTGCGATGGCCTCATTGGCGCGCGCTTTGCCGAAGCCGTTATTGGCGATGACAATTCCGCAGAAGCGCCGCTTGATCTCCTTATAGTCGAACTGCGGGACTGGAGTGCCGCCGGTGTCGCCCTCAATCACATGCAGAAAAGCGAGGCCCGTGCCTGAGAGCGCCGAGGCCACGGAGTTGAACAGGGCCTGCGGATCGCTGTCGGAAATGTCGTTCTGCTCGTTCTGCGGCGAGATGCGCAAGCCCGTGCGCTCCGCACCGACGACCGCGGTCACCGCGTCGACCACTTCGAGCAGGAAGCGGCTGCGGTTCTCGATCGAGCCGCCATATTGGTCGGTGCGCTTGTTGGTGCCATCGCGCAGGAACTGATCGATCAGATAGCCGTTCGCGCCATGCACCTCGACGGCGTCGAAGCCGGCTGCAAGCGCGTTCCGCGCGCCTTGCACGTATTGCTGAACGATGCCGGGGATCTCGTCGGTCTCGAGCGCGCGGGGTGTTGGGATCGGCTCGAAGCCATTCGCCGTATAGGCCTGCACGTTCGGCCTGATGGCAGAGGGTGCGACCGGGAGCTTGCCGCCTGGCTGGAAGGAGGGGTGCGAGATGCGCCCGACATGCCAAAGCTGCAGCACGATGCGGCCGCCCGCGACATGGACTGCGCCGGTGACGCATTGCCAACCTTTGATCTGCTCCGCGCTGTGGATGCCAGGCGTCGAGATATAGCCCTGGCCTTCCGGCGCGACCTGCGTCGCTTCGGAGATGATGAACCCTGCACTTGCGCGCTGCGCGTAATAGAGCGCGTTGAGCGCGTTCGGCACGTTGCCGGCGCCGGCGCGGCTCCGCGTCAAGGGCGCCATGGCGATGCGGTTGGGGCACTTCAGCGGCCCGACCTCGATCGGGGCGAAGAGGTCAGTCGCGGTCTTGGTGGGACGGTCTTGCATGGAAGGTCTCCTGAGCAGGGGCAGCGGTTGCCGCGATTTTGCCTTGGGGTAAACGCCTCTGTCCATGCGGGCGGATTCGCGGAAAAACGGTCAAAGAGGCGCATACCCTGAACGTGGTCGAATTGGCCGTTATCCGGGTCGTGCAATTTTGGAGAGCCTAAATGGCCCGTCAGGATCAGGCGAGCGAGTTCGATTTGCGCTTCTTAGCCTGAAGCTTGGCGACCTTGCTGAGGAGTTCCTTCGTGGGCGCGTCGGCTCGGCGCAGCGCCTTGCGCCACATCGTCACGGCGTCTCTCGTAGGAATCGTGGGATCGCTCAAGGCGGTCAGAGCATGGTCCAGGTCAACGTGCCTCCTTCTGGCCAACAGGCTTTTCATTTCGATTTCACCCAGTCTTTTGCCTCTCAAATTCCCAACTCGGTGCCTTGGTTCCAATGGCCGACTGGCGAATGTTTGACACTCGGAATATGTCGTTAGTGGAAAGGGGTAGGGGATTCGCGCGTTCAATTGGATCGAATAGAGGTGAGCGCCATAACCGTAAGCCCCGCGACAATCCCGGCGTGATCATCATGCCGCCGCTGCTTCTAGTCACCATCATCGTTGGCGGCTTCCTGCTCGACTGGCTCGCGCCGCTTGGCCTCCTATCGCGCCTACCGCTCACGCCGCGCGGGCTCATTGGCATGATCCTGCTCGTGCTTGGCATCGGGGTTGCGGCAACCGGGCGGGCGCGCTTTCTTGCCGCCGGCACCAATGTCAGGCCTTATCTTCCCGCCACCGCGCTGGTCACCTCTGGCGCCTTCGAGCACCTCCGCAATCCCATGTATGTGGGCTGCACCATCGCGCTAGTCGGCTTGCGCTTCTGCTTGCGTCGGATTGGGTGCTGATACTTCTGGTGCCGAGCTTCATCGTGCTCCATTTCGGCGTGGTGCTGCGCGGGGAGCCTATTTGGAGCAGAAGTTCGGCGAGCCGTATAGCGCCTATAAAGCGAGCGTACCGCGTTATGGCTGGAAGTTCTGACGCCCATCGGGCATGGGGTGCAAAGGGACGCGACCCTTCGCCGTCGCCGAATCGTCAGGTTTTCGCGTTAGAAGCGAGGCATGATCGCGAAGAAGCCCAAGCAAGAGAGCCTGTCCTGGTTCTTTCCGCCGCTCGAACGCCGCGGGCAGCCGCTGGCGCCGCGCTGGCTGTTTGCGCGCCGGCTCGCCATCAATGTCGGCATCGCGCTTACCGTGGTCCTCGCCTCGCTATTCGCCGGCATGCTCGGCTATCGTTACCTCGAAGGGTTGAGCTGGCTCCGGTCGTTCGGCCACGCCGCCATGATCCTTGGCGGCATGGGTCCCTACCAGGAGCCCGTCGGCGACGGCAGCAAGCTGTTC
>DATFVP010000288.1:0-2432 GCA_035260285.1 Methyloceanibacter sp. | reverse complement strand
TGCCCGGTCTGGCTTTGGTGTAGGCAATAAACTCGGGGACTGTATAGACCGGTGTCGCTGAATTGACCTCCATAACAAGAGGTCCATTGCTTATGCCCGCGACCGGCGCAGTGTCTCGGATGAAATTGAAATTGAGCTTATCGTAAAGCACGTGGGCGATCCCGTTTCCGGGAACTACCAAAAGCAGCGTATGGCCGTCGGCGGGCGCACGCGCCACTGCCTCGGTGGCGATTTGCCCCTGGGCGCCCGCTCGGTTCTCGACGATGAATGGCTGGCCGAGACGCTCGGACAGCCGCTGACCAATCAAGCGCGCGAGGATGTCGGCTGGGCCGCCGGGCGGAAAGCCGACCATGATCCGCACCGGCCGCGACGGATAGGCTTGCGCGAAAGCAAAGCGCGAGACGGCCGGCAGCGCGGCAGCGCCCGCGGCGAGGTGCAAGAATTGGCGGCGGGGACGTTTCATTTTGAGCCCTCCCTCTCGCGTCACGTCAGTCGACCACCTCGTCCGCCAGTGCCAGCAGCTTGTCGGGTATTTCGACGCCGAGCGATACCACGTTTCCATCGCCCAGTCCGTGACTAAGGCCGATAGGCAAGTCGAATGAATGCTTCGCAATGTCCGCGTGGGGTCAAAAACTGGTAAAGCTTACAATGGGCAAAATATTTCCGGTTTGCCCTGCCAAAACGGACGTAAGCGAGCCGTGCCGGTATTCAGGGCAACGCAAGGAGGATGTTGATGACTACCTACGACGCATCGGTCAAGAAGGCTCTGACCGCGTCTCAGCAAGACCTCATCAACCACAAAGAGCATTGCTCTGCTGACCCCGAGAAGCTAGCGACGGTTGGGCGTGAAGGTGGACATCAGGTCCGGATCAAGCGCAACGACTCTGAGTACGCCCTGTACACGATTAGCCAGGTCCGCCAGGAGAGGCCGGACAACATCATTCGCATGGGTTCTACTGGCCGGGAGCGCCTCGGCACGAGCGACGAATTCGTCGGTTCGCTCGATTCGCAGGTACCGCATCCGACCTTTGACGACGCCGACGCCGAAACCAATAACGAGTTCGTCGAACGGTTGAAGGATAACGGCACGCATATCGGGCTGATTGTCATCGCACCTCACGGGGGCGACATCGAGCCCCACACCGACCAACAGGCGGAGCACGTGGCGTCGCGACTCGCGGCCAAGGGGGTGAGCTTGTGGCGGTGCAAGGGCTTTAAGGGGGAAGATGCCTTTGCTCGCTGGCACATCACCTCGACCGACATTCACGAGGCGAGTTTTCCCCTCCTCAACTCGGTCATCTCTCGGGGCTTCACCTATGCCATCGCCTTCCATGGCTTCGACGACCCCGAAATCTCTTTCGACATCCTCATCGGCGGGGCTGCGTCCTACTCCTTGAAGCAAGAGGTCGAGACTGCCATCAAAGGCGCGACCACCGGCTCGGACATAACGGTGCACATCGCGTCCTCAGATGAGAAGTTTGGCGGTGACAGCTTGAAGAACATCGTCAATCGGCTCACCGCCAGCGGAGCAAATGGTATCCAGATCGAACAGAGTCCCCGGGCTCGCTCGAACCACTGGCGGGAGATCGCCGACGTGGTCGCCAATGTCTACAGTTCTAAGCTCGGATAAGAGGAGTCATGTCCGGATTTGCCTGAAAGCTGACAAGACGCCTGGGCGAACTTGCGCGGTTGCGGCCGCCTTTCTCCATCGGTACTCACAAGTTGCCGCTGGGCCGGCGCGCGTCCACCTCATCCTATCAGGGGCATGCAATGAGCTTGTTTGATCTTTCAGGCCGCATCGCAATCGTCACCGGCGGCAATGGCGGCATCGGGCTCGGTATGGCGGAAGGTCTCGCCTCGGCCGGCGCCATCGTGGTGCTCGCCGGGCGCAATAGCAAAAAGGGCGAAATAGCCGTGCAGCGCATCGCGCAGGCCGGCGGCGAAGCCGAATTCACCGCGGCCGATGTGACCAGCGAACCCTCCTGCCGTGCGCTGATCGATAAGGCCGCGAAGCGTCATGGCCGCCTCGATATTCTGGTCAATAATGCCGGCATCAACATCCGCAAGTCGCCCGACATACTGAGCGCCGCCGAGTGGCACA
The DNA here is from genome assembly GCA_035260285.1 of Methyloceanibacter sp. Taxonomy (GTDB): domain Bacteria; phylum Pseudomonadota; class Alphaproteobacteria; order Rhizobiales; family Methyloligellaceae; genus Methyloceanibacter. The sequence goes on along the minus strand of DATFVP010000288.1, from coordinate 331 downwards.
CCGTGATCGATACCAATCTCACCAGCGCGTTCATCTGCACGCATGCCGCCTACCCGCACATGAAGAAGGCCGGACGCGGCAAGATCATCAATATCGGATCGATGATGTCGATCTTTGGCGCTGGCTTCGCGCCCGCCTACGCGGCGAGCAAGGGCGGTATCGTGCAATTCACGCGCGCCTGCGCGACCGCCTGGGCGAAGGAGAACATCCAGGTCAATGCGGTGCTGCCGGGCTGGATCGATACCGATCTGACGCGGGACGCCCGACGCGAAGTGGCCGGCCTAAACGAGCGGGTGCTCGCGCGTACGCCCGCGGCCCGCTGGGGTGATCC
>DATFVP010000287.1:0-3619 GCA_035260285.1 Methyloceanibacter sp. | reverse complement strand
TGAAAAAAGGGGAATTTCAACGTCATGGACCTGGTCGCAACACCGAAGAACCCAATCCCGCTCGGCGTCTCGGTCGGAGTCTTGAAGGGCAAAGGCGGCGTCCCGTTGCGCTACGCGCGCTGGCGCTCGGCGCTCAAAGAGCGGCACGGCACGGTCTGCATCTTTCCCGGGCGCAGCGAGTTCATCGAAAAATATTTCGAGGTGGTGGGCGAACTCCGTCGCAGGGGCTTTGCCGTGGCCGTGCTCGATTGGCGCGGGCAGGGCGGCTCCGGCCGGCTCATGCGGAATTCGCTCAAAGGCCACGTCAAGAGCTTCAACGATTACGAGGACGACGTCACGCGCTTCATGAACGAAGTGGCGCTGCCGGATTGTCCGCCGCCTTATTACGCACTTGCGCATTCCATGGGAGGGACCGTGCTGCTCAAGGCAGCGACCATGCGGGGATGCTGGTTCTCGCGTATGGTGCTGACGGCGCCGATGCTCGAGATCGCCGGCCTGCCGATGCCTCCGGCCGCGGTGTCAGGGATCACCACCGGGTTGTCGCTGTGCGGATTGGGCCGGATCGCGGTGCCTGGCGGCATGAAGGAATACGTAGCCAATCAGACCTTCGAGGCCAATCCGCTGACCGGCGATCACGAGCGCTTCATGCGCAATCTCTCGGTGGCGAACGCTGCTCCGGGTCTTGCCGTGGGGGCGCCGACCATCGGCTGGTTGCGCGGGGCTCTGTCGGCCATGGCCGCGCTCAACAGCGACCGGTTTCCGGACCGGCTCCGCGTGCCGGTCTTGATGCTCGCCGCCGGCGACGACCGCATCGTGTCGAGCAAGGCGATCGAGTTGTTCGCCGATCGGCTGAAAGTTGGCACGCAGATTCTGCTCAGAGGATCGCGCCACGAGATTCTGCAGGAGCGCGACCTGATCCGCGAGCAGTTCTGGGCGGCCTTCGATGCCTTCGTGCGTGGCGCGGTCACGAGCAAGCTCGGCGAGCCCATCGTCGCTTAGCTTATCGAGAGAGAATCTTGACCGCCTGCTCGTGCAGGCGCGGATTGCCGGCGGCGAGGATGCGCCCGCCTCGGCGCGGGTCGCCGCCCTCCCAGGTCGAGACCACGCCGCCGGCGCGCTCGATGATCGGGATCAGCGGCACGATGTCGAAATCCTTGAGCCCCGCTTCGACCACGAGATCGATCTGGCCGAGAGCGAGCAGACAGTAATTGTAGCAGTCGCCGCCGAAGCGCCTGAGGCGCACGGCGCTTGCGAGCGCGGCAAAGCGGGCTTGCTCCTCTTGGGTCTCGAACAGGTCCGGGCTCGAGGCGGTGAGCAGGGCTTCGCTCAAGTTCGCGCAAGTCCGGGTGTGGATTGTCTGCTCGATGCCGCTCGAATGGCGGAAATAGCTTTGCCGCTCCCCGCTCCAATAGCGCTCGCCGGTGAAGGGCTGGTTCATGAGGCCGAGCAGAGGGCGGCCCTCGCGGACAAGCCCGATCAGCGTCCCCCACAGAGGCTGGCCGACGATGAAGGCGCGGGTGCCATCGATCGGGTCGATGATCCAGCAATAGTCGGCGCCTGTCCCGGTCGATCCGAACTCCTCCCCGACAATGCCATGGGCGGGGTGGGTGGCGGCGAGCGCATCCCTGATCGCGGTCTCGGCGGCGCGGTCGGCGGCTGTGACCGGATCGAACAGGGCGCCGCCTTTGTGCTCAATTGCAAGGCCTGTCCGGAAATGCGGCAATATGACCGCACCGGCCTGATCGGCGAGGGCGTGGGCGGTGGCGAGAAGATCGTCGAAATCGGGGTGGGCGGGCACGGCGTCCCTCAAGGGGTTTCCCCTTTGGATTCAAGCATCAAATGAACTTCGAAGCGGCCTCTCGCGGACCGAAAATCGGGCCCTCTAGCGGGTACTTTGTGATCGAATTGCATCAGTGTTTCACAATTGCCGCGAAAACAAGAGTAAAACCTTGCTTTTTGTGCGTCGCAATGACATATTGTTGCAACGCGGCATGACCCTCCTGTTGTGCCGCTGCCCTCCTTGGGCGTTTCCTCCCTAGACTTGGGCCGTTCGATCCATTCGAACGGCCCCTTTTTTGACCAAGGCTTTGGCTACTCGGCGGCAGCGCGCGGAACGGCGATTTCCGGAACGGAAGCCATCAGCGCCCGCACCATCCCTTCCAAATCGCGCTTTATCCGGTCAAATCCTGACGATTTTTCGAAGGTGTTTTCGTGCATATAGAGCGCCCGGTTGATCTCCACCTGAAGGGCGTGCACGCCGGCATGCGGCCGGCCGTAATGCTCGGTGATGTACCCGCCGGCATAGGGCTTGTTCAATGCCACCACATAGCCTTGGGCTTTCAGCGCCTGGGCCGCGGCCCTGGTCAATTCGCCGCTGCACGAGGTGCCGTAGCGGTCGCCGAGAACGAAGTCAGACCTGGCGCCACCCTGATCGGAGATCGGGTTCGACGGCATCGAGTGGCAGTCGACGAGCACGGCGAGCCCAAAGGCTTGCCTCGCCTCGGCGAGCAGTGCCTTCAGCGTATCGTGGTAAGGCGTATAGAGCCGATTGATGCGTTCAAGCGCCGCAACCAGCGACAGGGGCTCGCGATAAATCTCGTCGGACTCCGAGACGATGCGAGCGATGGTGCCGAGCCCGCCAACCACGCGCACCGACTGGGTGTTGGCATAATGCGGCAGGCCGTCTCTGATCAGCGCCGGGTCGAGCTCATAGGGCTCGCGATTTACGTCGAGATAGGCGCGCGGGAAATGGGCATAGAGCAGAGGGCTGCCGAGCCCGCTGACAAAGCCGAACAACTCCTCGACATAAACGTCCTCGGAGCGGCGGAGCGTGAGAGCGTCGAGCTTTGAGCTCGCCAAGAACGCGCTGGGATAGACGCGGCCGCTATGCGGGGAGTTGAACACCAGGGGGGCAGCAAGCTCGGCGGGCTTCGCCACCTGGAAGGGGGGCGAAAGGTCCTTCTCGATCGCCTCAGCCTCGCTTCGGTTCATCAGCTAAACCTTGTCCCGGCGGGAGCCGGCCGAAGGGACCAGCCCAGAATCGCCTGTAAACTCTGCCAACGAGAGTTGAACCTGTCCAGGCGTGTTCTGCCTTGTGCGGAAGGCAATAAGACGCGATGATTTGGCTCTCATGGTGGCGGGGCCGGACGGGGCTGGACGATACCGCGGTCGTTTACCAAGTTCATGTAGGGCGTAGCGTCTAGAGGGGGAAGAGGGATGGTGTCCAACGATCCGGACGCGCGCTGCGTTCAGCGCATTCTCCTTGCTGAGGACGACGAGGACATGCGCCGCTTCCTGGTGAGGGCGCTCACCAAGGCCGGGTACGACGTCGTGTCGTTCGGCAACGGGCTTGAGGCATACGAGCGCCTGAAGGAGGAGCCCTTCACCCTACTCCTTACCGATATCGTGATGCCGGAGATGGACGGCATCGAGCTTGCGCGGCGCGCAAGCGAGCTCGACCCTGATTTGAAGATCATGTTCATCACCGGCTTCGCTGCGGTCGCGCTCAATCCCGACAATCATGCGCCGAAAGACGCAAAGATCCTGTCCAAGCCCTTTCACTTGCGCGACCTGGTCGATGAAGTGGAGCGGCTTCTCGCCGCCTAAAGTCTTGGACTCG
>DATFVP010000286.1:0-8214 GCA_035260285.1 Methyloceanibacter sp. | reverse complement strand
GCCCAAGCCATAAGCGCAAAGCCTTGGAATGGTGCGCCTTCGCCGGAGCCCCGTCGAGGCTGGAGACCGTGATGCTGTCGGCGGCAGTGGACATTCAGGTCTGATAGCTGGCCGGGGCGCCAAACTCAATCGCTCCGCCCTACCCCATTGCCGCAGCCGATCTCCTCTTTCCTACTACGGAGGGGTCATGCAAGCGGATGGCGCGAATCGTTGACTGCGGTTCGGCGGGAAGGTCTGCGGCCAGCAAGTTGACGGTGCGAAGGGCACTCGCCTCGTTGGCAACGGCGACCTTTGCCTTCTCAAAATCGCTCCAAACCTGTGCGGCGATAAAGCCGACGAGCAGGCCGAACATGATGCCGAGCGGCAGCATGCCGGGAGAGAGCTCCTTGAAGGCCCTGGCGCAGTCGCCCACTGCGAGGCGCATGACGATCCAATCGATAAGGCCGGCAACCAAACAGGTTGCGGCGAAGATGACCACCGCCATCCACACCACTGGAAGATTGAGCAGCCAATGGCTCATCAAGCCCCCACCCGCGACAAGAGATGCTCGCGTCAGGCCTGCCTTGCGCTTACCGATCCCTGGATAACCTTAGCGTGTTTGCAAAGCTATCGCCATGACATCGCCAAGGCCTGCTCGGTCAGTTATGTTGGCGCCGCCATGCTCCCAGTCGAGATCAGCAAGCGTTTTCGCGTTTCCGACGGCCGCAAATTCCGCTTGGCCGACATAGACCCGTCCGACACCTGCGGAATCGACATTGAGAAGACCGAGGCCAAGGCGCTGCTCGCCAAAGGCGCCAAACGCCTCGGCGAGCTGCAGGAGCGGCTCTATGCCGAGCACCAATGGGCGATTCTGGTGGTGCTGCAGGGCCTCGACGCGGCGGGCAAGGACAGCGTGATCAAGCATGTGATGAGCGAGGTCAACCCGCAAGGTTGCGACGTGCATTCCTTCAAGGCGCCGAGCGAGCTCGAGCTCGATCACGATTTTCTGTGGCGGGCGTCGTTGGCACTGCCCAGGCGCGGGCATTTCGGCATCTTCAACCGCTCCTATTATGAGGAGGTGCTTGTGGTGCGCGTGCACCCGGAGTTTCTCAATCGCCAGGGCCTGCCGCCCAAGCTCATCACCAAGAAGATCTGGCAGGAGCGCTACGAGGACATCAACGCGTTCGAGCTTCATCTTGCCCGGAACGGCATCGCGCCGCTCAAATTCTTCCTCCACGTGTCGCGAGAGGCGCAAAGAAAGCGCCTGCTCAAGCGGCTCGACGATCCCGCCAAGCAGTGGAAGTTCAATGCCGCCGATGTCGGCGAGAGCAAGCTGTGGGATCAGTATATGGACGCTTACCAGGAGTTGGTGCGCGGCACGGCGACGGAGGCGGCCCCATGGTATGTCGTGCCGGCAGACCAAAAATGGTTCAGCCGCCTCGTGGTTGCTGCGGCGATTGTCGAGAGGCTGGAGGCGATCGATCCGAAATTCCCGAAAGTCGACGAAGCCGAGTTGCGCGACATCGCAGTACTCCGCGCCGCGTTGAGCGGCGGTAAAGCCTAGCGGCGTGAGCGGCTTTATTCGCCGATGATGAGCTCGACCATCCAGGTGCTGGTGGTGCTGCTGGCGGTAGTCGCGGCCGTCGCTGTCATTGCCCACCGGCTCAAGGTCCCTCCGTCAATTCTCCTGGTGCTCACCGGCGTGGTGATCGCGCTTGTTCCTGGATTGCCGCCGGTCGAGCTTGCACCTGAGCTAGTGCTGCTCCTGATCTTGCCCCCGGTCATCTACAACTCAGCCTTCCTGATGAGCTGGCGCGAGTTCCAGTTCAATCTGCGCCCGATCACGCTTCTCGCCGTGGGCGGCGTCGCGTTCACGACACTCGCGGTCGCTGCCGCGGCACATTGGGTCATGGATATTGCGTGGCCGGTCGGCTTTCTTTTGGGCGCCATCGTGTCGCCTCCCGACGCCATCGCCCCCCTTGACATCGCGCGCAGAATGGAACTCCCCCGCCGCCTCCTTGTCATCCTCGAAGGCGAGGCTCTGGCGAACGATGCGACCGCGCTCATCCTTTATCGCTTTGCCGTCGGCGCCATCGCCGTCGGTGTCTTCTCGTTTACTGAGGCTGCAGGGATCTTTGCCGCCATCGTGGCCGGCGAGATTCTATGGGGGATCGGCGTCGGCTGGCTGATGTTGCGCCTGAGGCGGTGGGTGAAGGATCCGCTGATCGAGATCGTGCTCTCGGTGCTCACCCCGTTCCTCGCCTTTTGGCCGCCGGTGCATCTCGGCGGTTCCGGCGTTCTCGCCACGGTAACGGCCGGACTTTACGTCAGCTACAACGGCGCCCGGCTGATCAACCCCAGGACCCGCCTGCAGGGCATCTTCTTCTGGGAGTTCTTCATCTATGTGCTCGAAGGCATGGTCTTCCTGATCACGGGGCTGCAGGCACGAACCGTTCTCGGCCGCATCAGCGACTATCCGCTGTCGCAACTCGCGCTCTCAGCGTTGGTGATCACTGCTGCGGTGATCGTCGCCAGGTTCGTCTGGATATTCCCCACCGCCTATTTGCCGCGATGGTTGGTGCCACCCATCAGAAGACGGGATCCTTCGCCGCCGTGGCAATGGCCGTTCGTGCTGGCCTTCACGGGTGTCCGAGGCATCGTCTCGCTCGCGGCGGCGCTTGCCATTCCCTTCGCTACAGCGACCGGAGCGCCGTTTCCGGATCGCGATCTGATCCTGTTTCTGACCTTTTCCGTGATCCTCGTGACCCTTGTCGGGCAAGGTCTCTTGCTCCCGTGGGTCATCCGCAGGCTCGGGCTTGCGCACGCGGGACGGAGAGAGCGTGAGTTCAACAGAGCCGAAGAGTTGAAAGCGCGCGCCGAGGCGGTGCAGGCGGCAAGCGAGCGCCTCGATCAGCTTGCAGAAGAGCGCAATCTCCCGGTGGAAGTGATCGAGGTCGTCCGTGCGCAACACCGGGACCGGCTGCAACATATCGAAGACCGGAGCGCCGACGAGGGCGTGATCGGAAAGCACAGCGACCTTCACGAGGAGGTCGAACGCCTGCTAATCGACGCCGAGCGGACGCGAATCAACGATCTCTTTCGCACCGGCAAATTGAAGGACGAGGCGCGCCGCCGCATCGAGCGCGAGCTCGATCTACGCGAAGCTGAGCTTCCCAAATAGCGGCCTTGCAGGCGGGTCTCTGGCCGATTTGGCGCCCTATCGCTTCCGCCCGACCGCAAAGGGGCTATAGGCGTTGCACCCGATATCTCCTATAAGATTGAGCACAAAGCAGGGAGCCGCGCTCCGTTCTGCGAGGTTGGCGCTCCACATAACATCAACGAACGGCGGGACAGATCGCAGCTATGACTTTCGAAACCTATGCTGACGAAGATCATGAAGACATCATCTATCCGTCGGCCATACCCTTCATCCTGGTTCATCTCGGCTGCTTCGCAGCGTTCTGGACTGGTGTCACCTGGGAGGCGCTTGCCATCTGCGTAACGCTTTATTGGCTGCGCATCTTTGCTATCGGGGCCGGGTACCATCGATATTTCTCGCACCGCTCCTATTCCACGAGCCGGGCGTTCCAGTTCGTTCTCGCGTTCATGTCCCAGACGACGTCGCAAAAGAGTGTCATCTGGTGGGCCTCCAAGCACCGGCATCACCATTTGCATTCCGACACCGGGCACGACGTGCATTCGCCGCGGCACCACGGATTCATCTACAGCCATCTCGGATGGATCTTCTCGCGCAAGCACGACGGGCCTGATCTCGCGAAGGTCACCGATCTGACGCGCTACCCTGAGCTGATGTGGCTGCACAAGGTCGAGGTCCTTCCGGCCGTGCTTCTTGCCGGCCTTTGCTATCTCGTTGCGGGCTGGTCTGGTCTCGTGGTCGGGTTCCTGTGGAGCACGGTGCTCGTCTATCACGCCACGTTCTGCATCAACTCGCTTGCCCATGTGAGCGGCCGCAAGCGCTACGTGACGGGCGACGATTCGCGCAACAATTGGCTTTTGGCGGTCTTCACGATGGGCGAAGGCTGGCACAACAACCACCATGCCTATCAATCGAGCGTGCGCCAAGGCTTCAAATGGTGGGAAATCGATCCGACCTATTACCTCTTGCGCGCGATGTCCTGGATCGGCCTCGTTTGGGACCTCAAGACGCCGCCCGAACCTGTGTTACGCAACGAGCAGCGGCTCGGCGCCAAGGTCATCAATCGCGCCGCAGAGGAGCTCGCCGCGCGATTCAACTCCGAGCGGATCGCCGCCGCCATCGCCGCGGCGCTGCACACCCCTGAGCTGGCCGCCCTGCAGGAGACGCTGGCGAGAGCCCATCACCGCACGAGCGAGATCCTGAAGACCTTGCCGGTGCCGCATATCCCGAGCCGCGAGGAATTCCTGCTTGAGGCGAAGGCCATGTTTGCAAGGACACCGTCGCTCGACGAGATCGTCGATCGTGCCCACGAGCTCCTCATTGCCTCGGTCGGCGCGCGCCTGACGGCTCCCGTCAGAGGCTGATTTCCTCGCCAGCTGCCAGAGAGCACAGCGAGTAATTGTCGAACCAGATTGAATCCAGCGGCCGGCTTGGCCAAAAGGTTCGATACAGGTCGGCCGTCTTGATCTTGTCGACCACGATCAGTCCGGCGTCGCCGGCAAGCGCTCCGAGATCGTCGATGCCGAAATGCCAGGGGGCGCCCATCTCCGCGAAGCGCCTGACGAATGCTGAAGTTTGGTCGTCACCGGTGGCATAGTCGATCACCGCTTCGGTCAAATAGTCGAAGGAGATGGCAAAGGACGTCAGGCTCTTGCGCAAATCGGTCAAGACACTTAGCACCGCAGGCCGGTTCAGGTACATGGTGTTGCCTTCCCAAATGACGTAGGTCGGCAGGTCGAAGTCGAAGCCATTGGCGTCAAGCAGCCGAAGCAGGCCGTCGGTGACGTAGTTGCCGGCGATGAACACGATGGGGACCTCGATCCCTGCCTCGGTGAGTCTTGCCCGCTTGAAGTCGAGTATGCCGGCGTTGTCGATCTCGAAATAGGTGACGCCCGGGGCTTGCTTGCGCACGCCGCGGGTGTCGAGGCCGGCGCCAAGGATGACCACCTGCCGGCAGCCATTGCCGAGCTGCGCATCGAGGTGATCGTCGTAATAGCGAGTGCGAAGCTTGACGCCCTGCCCGCCAGGCGGAAAACCCGCGGCCATGCGCTCGGCCGCTTGCCGCGTCCGGTCGTTGAGGAACAGAGGAACGATCGGATCACGATAAAGCGGATGGGGCTCGGCATTTTCTTGCGCGCGAAACTCGGCCACGATGAAGGCCGTGCCGGTAACATCCTGAATGTCGGTCAAGGTGTTCGCCTCTGCAATTGCTGTGGATCTCTCGCTATTTGAACCGGCAGGCCTGATCGACGGTCGGCGTCAATCGAGCTCGATCACCATCAGTGTCACGTCTCTTCGCCTATATTGCCCGAGCGGTGGCCCTTTCGTTTTTGCGCATCTTCCTTGGTGTTCTGAATACTCGCCCAGCGACAGATCGCCAGGCCCGAGCTCGACCCTCGTGCCGTCCATCGCCTCCATGAACCATTTCCCCGTTAGTGTGACGATCCAACAGACCTTCGACTCCTGGTGCCAGACGCCTTTCCAGCCTGAGGGCTACACCACAGTGATCAGCGAGGCAGTGCCGGGCGCCTGGCGGTTCGCCCATTCTGGCGCCGCCGGAGGCGACAGGTGCAGCTCGAACTTGCCGAGCGTGCAGCGCGCAAGGTGGCTCACGCCTTTGCCATCGGTCCAGTTGTGCCAATAGTAGGTGACCGGCGGCGGAGGGTTGTCCGGATATGCAGGCGCAGTGCTGTCCTTAGCCAAGGCGGCTGAGGCACCGATGACGCCGCGGCAACCGGCAGTGCCCATGCGACCCGAATGCACAAGGCCTAGTGCTTCAACTCGTCGGGCACCTTGCCGCCATTCTCGGCGAGCTTGATCATCACCTGCTTGTGCAGCCAGATATTCATCTTGGCTGAGTCCTTCATGTCGCCGGTGTAGTGCAGTTCCTCGGCGAGCGTCTTGCGCGCTGCCGCGCTGCTGTCGAGATCGAGCAGCTTCATCAGATCGACGATTGAGGTGCGCCAATGGAACTTCTGCTTGTTCTTTTTGGCGAGGCCGTCGAGCACGGCCGCGACGTCGACGGGCGCCGACCATTCGACCTTGGGGCCCTCCGGTGCAGGCCCTTCGCGGGTCATGGTGCCTGAGTGCGAGGGTGACGCCGTAGGTTTGGCCGGGCTCGATGGCGTGGAGCTCGACGGCGCCGAAGTCGAGGGAGCGGCTGATGCCGAACGGCCGAAAATCGCTGACATGATGTCTCCAAAAATGCTCATGACTCCGCACTCCTGAGGTTTGAGGGCAGCCGGATCATAATCCAGTCTATGGCCTCGCTCCTACTGCCGTGCGGCAATGGTTCTCAACGTGCTAATGTGACAGTGTGACAGTCTTCCACCGCCGCCGGCAACCAAGGACGAACGCCAATGGACCTCTCCCACATCCCGGTCGGCGAAAATCCGCCGCACGAGGTCAACGTCATCATCGAGATCCCGCAAGGCGGCGCACCGGTCAAATACGAGGTCGACAAGAAATCAGGCGCCATGTTCGTGGACCGCTTTCTGCACACGGCGATGTTCTATCCGGCAAACTATGGCTTCATTCCGCATACGCTGTCGGAGGACGGTGATCCCCTTGACTGCATGGTGATCGCTCCGACGCCGGTGGCGACGGGAGCGGTCATTCACGCACGGCCGATCGGCGCGCTTCTGATGGAGGATGAGAAGGGCGTCGACGAGAAGATCATCGCCGTGCCCATCGACAAGCTGCATCCCTTCTACAAAAGGGTGGCGAGCTACCGCGACCTGCCCGAGATCCTGATGGAGCAGATCGGGCATTTCTTTCAGCACTACAAGGATCTCGAGCACGGCAAATGGGTCAAGGTGCTGCGCTGGGTTGAGCCTGGAGAGGCCATAGACCTCATCCGCGCTGGCATCGAGCGGGCCGGGCTGCGAGGCTAGCATTCATGCGCGTGCGGACCCGCAAGCTGATCGGCACGATGGTTCTGCTCGTCTTTCTCGCGAGCTATGCGCTGATGGTGGCAAGCATCGCGTCGGGCCGCATCACCACCGCCCCTCCCCTAGCCCAGTTTGCCCTCTTCCTTGTTGGCGGACTCGTTTGGGTGCTGCCGGCAGGCCTTTTGATCCGCTGGATGCAGCGGCCCGACGGGTAAGATTCAGGCGGCGCTGACCTCACGGAAGCGATTGCTGAGTGCAAAGGGCGCGCCAGAGAGATAGAGCGCCGTGTAGGTGAGCGACTGATAGTCGCCGGCAAGCGACACCCGCGGCAGCGCTGTTAGATAGCGCCGGTGCGCCGGGAACAGGACCCCTCTCCGCGTGGTCACTGCCGTCTTGAAACCTGCTTCCCTGGCAAGAGCGAAGTCGCGCGCCCGCGCGGCGGTCTCGTCGCCATAGGGGAAGCTGAAATGGTTGGGCCTCGTTCCAAGCTCGCGCTCGATGACGTCGGCGCTTCCTTCCATCTCGGAGATGGCCTTCTCGGGGGCGAGCTTAGAAATGGCGTAGTGAGCCTTCGAGTGGGCGCCGATGGTGACCAGAGGATCGGCAGCGAGCGCGCGTAATTCGCTCCAGCCCATTATCAGCTCATGGCAGACGGCCGACATGTCGATCTCAAGGCTGTCGGCGAGCGCGCGGATCACCTGGCGTTGCCTCGCCTCATCGACGCTGCGCAGCCACTCATAAATCTGCTCGAAGCTTCGCCGCTTCTCGTGCGCCGTCACGTTGGGCAGGCGCCATAAGCCGCCTTGGCGGCAAAGCTCGATCTCCCGGGCTTTTCCGACCACCTCTTCCAGTGCCAGCCACCACAGCTCGCCCCAGCCCGACGCATAGTCGGTGGCGATATAGACCGTGAGCGGCAGCGAGCGCCGTTGAAACAAGGGATAAGCGTGGCGAGTGAGGTCGCGGTATGCCTGATCGAAGGTGAAGCAGACGAAGCGCCGCTCGTCGTCCTCCCGCAACCGCCGTACGGCTTCGTCGAGACTTACGATGTCGAGCCCGGCCTCATCGATCTGATCGAGCATGGCTTCGAGAAATTCAGGGGCGATCTCGAGGCCACGGTTCGGCGCGAAGGACTTTTCTTGCGGAGGCCGCACTTGATTGAGCGTGAAGATCACGCCGGCCCCTTGAGTA
>DATFVP010000285.1:0-2843 GCA_035260285.1 Methyloceanibacter sp. | reverse complement strand
TGCCTCTGACCCTTGGGGGGTTGCCGCCATGCTGCGCGAGGAGCTCATCTTTGTCGGGACCTGCGACATCGCAGGCCATGTGCGCGGCAAGGGATTTCCGGCGCGCGAGCTAGCCGCCCGCAAGAAGCAGGGCATCGGCTGGACCCACACCAATTTGATGCAGAATGCGTTCGGGACGATTCTCGATACGCCGTTCGGCACCGGCGGCGATCTCATGTTGGTGCCGGACATGAGCGGCGAGGTGCGCGTCGATTTCGGCGACGGCTCGGCGGTCGAGCACTTCTTTCTCGGCGACATCCGCAACACCGACGGCTCTCCTTGGGAATGCTGCCTGCGCGAGTTCTTGCGCCGGGCCATCGCCGCGCTCGATGCCGCAAGCAGGCTGCACCTCATCGCCGCCTTCGAGCAGGAGTTCGTCTATACCGGGGTGGAGGAGCGTCCTGGCCATGCTTACAGCCTCGGCGCCTGGCGGCGACAGGGCGAGTTTGGCGAACGCGTCGTCGCCGCGCTCCGCGCCGCGGGGCTCAAGCCGGACTCCTTTCTGCCGGAATATGGCCCGCGCCAATACGAAGTGACCATCGCTCCGCAACCGGCGCTGAAGGCCGCCGACCAGGCGGTGATCGCGCGCGAGCTCACACGTGCCACAGCCTTTCGCCTCGGCCACCGCGCCATCTTCTCGCCCATGCCGGTGGCTGACGGCACGGGCAACGGCGTGCATATCCATTTCAGCCTGCATGACGCCTCGGGCGCGCCCGTCACCTACGATCCAGACGGACCGCTCGGTTTGAGCGAAGCCGCCGCGCAATTCTGCGCGGGCGTGCTGCGCCATCTGCCGGCGATCGCCGCCATCACCGCGCCGTCGCCGGTGTCCTATTTGCGGCTCACGCCGAACCGCTGGTCGCCGACCGTGATCGACATCGTCAGGCAGGACCGTGGCGCAGCACTCCGCGTCTGTCCGGTGTTCGCCGCCACGACGCAAAAGAAGATCGCCAAGGCCTTCCACCTCGAGTTCCGCGTCAGCGACGGCTCCGCGAGCCCCTATATGGCGCTTGGCGCGATGATCTTCGCCGGTGCCGACGGCATCGGGCGGAAGCTCGCTCTGCCGAAGTATGTTGGCGAGGCCCCGCCTTTGCCGCGCTCGCTTGGCGAGGCGCTGGACGGCATGGAGAAAAGCGCCGCGGTTCAGGAATGGTTCGGCCCGACTTTCCTCGAAGCCTATCTTCGCCACAAGCGCTCGGAGCTCGCCCATGTCGCTGCGCTCGATCCGCCTGATCTTTGCGCCCGTTACGCCGAGGTCTATTGAGCTTCCTGCGTGAGCCGCAACACGTCGACGGTCGTCAGCATGCGGCAATAGCCTTTGAAGCAATCGAGCGCCGCCTGGTGACGGGCCTCCGTTTCAGCAGCGCAGGCATCATGCACGCAAGTCATGTAGTAGCCGCGATCGGCGCCGTCCTTGACCACATGGTCGATGCATTGGTCGGTCAAGACGCCGGCGACGAACACATCCTCGATGCCGATATTGCGGAGCAGATAGTCGAGGTTGGTGGAGTTGAACGCCGAAGAGGAGGTCTTGGGCAGCACGATCTCATCTTCTTGCGGCGCAATCTCGTCGACCACGCGCGCCTCCCATGAGCCCTTGGCGATGCTGAAGCCGGAGAGCTTGTAGTCGAGGCTGCGGTCGCGTCCGTCTTCAGTCAAATTTTCCATCACGGTGTAGATCACTTCGAGGCGCGCTTGCCGGAACGCCTCCAGCAGACGACTTATGTTGGGGATTACGCGCGTCGACGCGAGCGCGTGAAACTCGGGCTTGGACTTCGCTTGCGCAGAACCGAAAGTGCCGTTCTGCACGTCCACGATGAGAAGTGCGGCGCGGCCTTTCACAATAGGCTGGTGGCGTGTGAGGGGCTCTCTTGGCATCACCATGCTTTTCCGGCATCTCAGCGTTCGCAGCAAGTCCCGGCGGGACTTGTGCTAGGTTTTGGCGGTGATCAAGACCGGTAATCTTCGAAGCGGCGGACGTGCTCGGCCCCTGCCAGATGAGGTCGTGGACCTGCTCATCGATCGTCCGGGCCTGCGCATCGAGCGCATCGTGTCGACCGGTCAGACGACGCCTGAGGGTCAATGGTACGATCAGGAGACCGAGGAGTGGGTGCTTGTCGTCGATGGCACCGCGCGTCTGCGCATCGATGGTGAGCGTGAAGACCGCGAGCTCAGTGAAGGTGACTGGATTTTGCTCCCGGTCCATTGCCGGCATCGAGTGACCTGGACGAGCGCCGAGCCGCCGACGGTCTGGCTCGCTATACATTTCCGCTAACGCCCAGGTAAACCTTTAAGACGCACCCTGCCGGAGGCGAACCATGTCACTGCTCAATTTGCACTTAGGGGACAATGCGGAGGTCAACGACGGCGATTTCGCCAACACAACCTATGTTGGCTTGAGCGTTGCCTTGCCTCTGCGCATGTTGAATCCCAGCAAGAGGAACCAGCTTGTCATCTATACGTCGGCGATCGAGACCCTGGCCGACTGGCAAGCCCATGTGGTAACGCTTGATTTCTTCTTTCTCGGATATCTCAGGGACAAGCCCGGCTCCGCCACAGAGCGCCACTCCTTCGACGTGCCCGCTTTCTTCATTGATGGAGCGCCGAGGCGCCTCAACATTGCGGTCATCGGACGCGGGCCTGGGCTCGAGGACGACTTCGTTCTGAGGTCAATCGAGGCATCCGGCTTCGATCTCAAGCTCGGCTGGGCGTGATCCGGCCGCACGCCCCGCGCTAGTGGTCTTCGCCGAGGAAATGCCGGTAGAGCGCCAAGGCGCGATTGACGTAGGAGACCTCCAGCACCG
>DATFVP010000284.1:0-3003 GCA_035260285.1 Methyloceanibacter sp. | reverse complement strand
GCAAGCGCATCGGCACCGAGGCGCCCGACGAAAAGTCCGTCAAACGTGATCATGCCGGCGAGCGCCATGAGGTTGAGCACGTTGGGCGCTGCCAGCCTCACCAGGGTGGACAGCACCGGACCTTCGAGCAACCGTTTGGTCTTGGCCGCGGGCGGCCGCGCTGCAACAGTCGGCATTGCAGTCGAGGTAGAGATCGACATCGCTTCGCTCATCATGAGCTCCTTTGCCCACAGGGCGCTGGAGCAGCACTTGAGACGGAGCGTCTTTGTGAACCGGGCGGCTGCGCTTCAAGCCCGGCTGAGCGCCGCCTCAGCGGCGCTCACGGTGGTGAATTTCGGTCAGTCCACTTCCATGCCTTTTGCCTTGATCGTGGCGATGGCCGTGGGGCTTTGCAGGAATATGAGGAAAGCTCTGACTGCCTCCAGTTCTCGTGCGTCCACCGGAATGGCGGCCACGACCTCCGTATAGTTCTGCAACTCATCAGGGAGTGGACCCAGGTAATCCGCGCCGGACTTGCCGACGATTTCGCTGATCTGCGTGATGCCGAGCGCGCCCTGGCCCTGGGCAAGGGTCAGTTCCGTGACATCGCCACCTGCTCCGAATCGGGTCTTAGGCCGTAGCTGTTCGGTCAGAGTGAGCTTCTCGATCACGTTGGCAACGTGGATGCCCGCGGCACCCCCGCCGCCAGGATCGGCATAGACGATGACCTTTGCGGCGATCAGAGCGCGCCGGAAATCCTCGACCGACGTCATCGGAGGTTTCGCCGTGCCCGACGCCGCTACAATGCCGACACCGGTCCTGCAGACGAATTGGCTGGCCTGGATCCTGCTTTCGGCGATCAGCCGTGATATGGACTGATCGGACCCGATGACGATGTCGGCGCCTTCGCCGTCCAGGATGCGTTGCGTGATGGCACCCATCGTAGCGTAGCGGATGACCAGCCGGTGCCCCGATGTGCGCTGGAAATCGCCGACAATCTGTTTGAACACGGATTGCATGGCGGCGGCCGACAACAGCCGGATGTCCGCGGCTGCAGCCGGGCAGGCGTTCGCCAGCAATGCCACGGCCAATACGGATGATGCCGCAATCCGCGCGCCAATTTGTCTTCGAGATGTTCGCGTTGTCATCGTCATGCTCCGTCCAGGCGCCACGAGCCAAGGCTCTGTGCAGGGCTTGGACGGCATGACCGTCTAACGGGGAGTCTGCGTCCCCCAGACCGGTATCGCTCTGGGATGGGATTTCATCATCAGCGCGAATGAGCGGTCCAGTATCCGACGGAGCGGCCTAGCGCAAAGCATGATTTTTCCGGCCTGCCTGAAAAATTTTCATGAAGGTGGGTTGCCGTCGATCAGGTCTGCCAGAACCATTTGGCAGCCTCCCGGTGCGCCTCCTCGTGGGACAAGCCGATATCCTTGAGCAGATGGCCGTTGTATTCGGCCAGATCGCCAAGGGCATGCCGCTGTTGATGGCGCGCGATCCAGGTGCAAAAGATGCGCAACAGTTTGACTGTCCGGCTTCGAGCACTGGTGTTGTGGGGCTGGACGGATTCGTAAACGAGGGGGTTTGACATGCTGCCGCTCCGCGTCGTCGTGGCGGCCTGCACCGCCGGGCGGCCGGATCGGTAACGCCGGTGAGCCATTGCCCTCAAACCATCCTTTCTCTAGCCTGCCTGAGCTTTTCTCATGAGGTCGGTCGATGCTGCGCCGTCTGCCGGCTCTGAATGCCCTGAAAGCCTTCGAGGCCGCGGCCCGGCATGAGAGCTTCACGCGCGCCGCCGAGGAACTGTGCGTGACGCAGGGCGCCGTCAGCCACCAAGTGAAGGCGCTGGAGGAGGAACTCGGCGTAAAACTGTTCAACCGCGAGCGCCAGCGGCTGGTCATCACCGAGGCCGGTCGCGAATATCTCGCTGTGGTCCGCGATGCGCTCGACCGTATTGCGGTCGGCACAGATCGGCTCGTGCAGCGCCAGACGTCGGGCGCTTTGACCATCAGCACGTCGCCCGATTTCGCTGCCAAATGGCTGGTGCACCGCCTGGGGCGTTTTGCCGAGGCGCATCCCGACATCGACCTGCGGGTCTCCGCCACCATGCACCATGTCGACTTCGCGCGCGAGGACGTGGATCTGGCCGTGCGGCACGGCGACGGCAACTGGGCCGGACTGCACGTCGAGCGTTTGTGTGGCGAGGAGCTGTTTCCGGTGTGCAGCCCCAAGCTGGTCCAAGGTCGTCGTCGCTTGGGCCAGCCTTGCGACATTCTGAAATTTCCCCTGCTGCATCTCGACCGACGGCGGGACTGGTCGAGGTGGCTGGAAGCTGCCGGCGTAAGCTGTCCCGACCTTTTGCACGGCCCGATCATGAACCGCGCCAGCATGCTCATTGATGCCGCCATCGACGGCCAGGGCATCGCGCTCGCGCGCAGCGCGCTTGCCGCCTGGGATCTCATCAACGGCCGCCTGGTGCGGCCGTTCGCAACGGCTTTGCCGCTGCACAAGAGCTACTGGATCGTCTGTCCCAAGGCGACATCGACCCTGCCGAAGGTCACGCGGGCCCGAGAGTGGCTGTTGGCGCAGGCCGCGGACGACATGCGTCGTCTCAAATCGCTTGCGCCCTGACCAAGCCGGGAATTTCAGCCCGCTTGCGTTTGTTTCTCGCAGCAGCGCGTGAAGCACGCCGCGACGTGCGGCCGCCATCACCAGGAGGATTCCATGCAGATCATCCGTCGTGAATTCCTGTGTCTTTCCGGACTGGCTGTGGTCGTTCCAGCCATGTCGAATGTCGCCCTCGCGCAGGCGCAGGGCGGACCGAAGCTGACGCAGATCCTGCGCAAGGATCTCGAAGGCCAGGACCAGGTGGTGCAGGAGACAGTGGTCAGCATCGTCGAGTTCGCTTCCGGCACGGCCGCGCCGTGGCACATGCACCCGGGCGCCCAGGAGCTGCTGCACGTGATCGAAGGAAACCTGACGGTTGAGATCGAAGGGCAGGGCGCCTCGCTCATCAAGAGCGGC
>DATFVP010000283.1:0-10766 GCA_035260285.1 Methyloceanibacter sp. | reverse complement strand
GAGTAGAAGGAGCTGCAACATTCACCTTTGGTGTTTGTCACGCCAGGCTCCTTCACTCCACCCGGACGAGTGATGCTGCAATCCTCGTCTCCCAGACTGACAGCAAGCCACACAGTCGCCGGGAGCACTAACAAAGTTGGGAAGCGGGTCCTTGCCATCGTGGATCCTCCAAGCGGGTCGGCCACAATCGGCCTTAATACTAGCGCAATTGTTTGGAGGTTTTGGGGCCGGACCGCCCGATTCGAGATGAACCCAGGCTGACGAAAGGGCGGCAGCCGAAGCCTTAATAGCGCGCTTGGTTTCGGATTAGTGGCGTATGCAGACACCCTCAGGGCCCGAGCCCTTAATGCAACGGGAGCCTGGTCGCAATCACCATCGTAAGCGCAGGTCTTCCCTTTTGGCGGGATTCGCTTCACGGGGACATCGTTATCTCCGCTACCCGAAAGCATAGCGCGAATGCAGGTACCATCCACGCACATGGTGCCGGGTTCACAGTCGCTGTCGAGCACGCAGGCGAAGGCGTCAAAGGACAGTAACAACGACCAGGCTGCGCATAATGGGGATGGGTGACCCTGGCGTTGCTGGGAGGCTGAAATGGGGCCTGAGATCTGGACGGCCAGCCCGAAGGCTAGCATCCTCACACTATTCCCCTCCGCGTCGGTGCCGTTTCGCCCAAGACAGCAACGAGGGCCGCTACGCTAGTCTTAAGCAACGCTCGCGTCTCCACAGTTTCTGCAGGTCGCCCTACTTTGGTTGCGAGTGTTACCTCGCTGGTTACCTAGGATTCTTGGCTTGTGTGGGCCTAAGTGCTGGTACCGCCGGGTGAATTCGAATCACCGACCTCTTGATCCACAGTCAAGCGCTCTAACCAGCTGAGCTACGGCGGCGTCATCTTCCAGCCTGGCCCGGAACCTATGCGCAGCGGCACAAGCTTGCAAGCGTGGGAGCCGGGATTGCGCCAGCCTAAAGGCCGAAGGCTAACCAAAACAAAAGGCCCAGGGTTCGAAGCCTGGGCCTTCTGCAACTCTCAACACTTAACGCACTCTACTTAACGCACTCTCAAATCTTATACCGCAGACGAAATTAGCTCGACTTCCGAACGGCATCGAGCGAGCGGGTGACCTGCGCCTTGATCGGCTCGGTGGTGTCGGCGGCGATCTTGGTGGTCAGCGCCCTGATCTCGCTCGCCTGATTGGCGAACACTTCGAACTGATGGCGGAGAAATGCCGACTGCAGCTCGACGATCTCGGCGAGGTTCTTGGCACCGGCGAGACTCTTGGCGAGGTCGAAGCCGGAATTAAGATTGCGCTGGGCAATGTCGATGAGTTTGCGGTTGAAGGCAGTGGCGCCTTGGCCGGCTGCGTCGAAGGAACGCTCGAGCGCATCAACGGCCTCTTCCAACGCATCTTTGCCGCGCTCATAGGCTTCGCGAGTCTGGGTCACGGTCTTCTCGGCGAGAGCGCGTACGCTCTCAGGCACGGTGGTGTCGAGCGACAACTTCTCAAACTGCTCGGCGCCTTTGCGGAAGGCATCGCGCGCCTGCTCGGCGGCGGCCTGCGGACTATATGTGGCGTTCATGTCTTTACCTTTCGTCTTGGGGGGCATCGCATCCTCTTGGCACAGCCGGTGGGGAGAGCCGACCGTTTCATCTATGCTGCACTGCAATAATAATTGCTGCAGTGCAAAATAGCAAGAGCAATCTTGAGCGGTTGGGATCAATTTTTTCTTGGCCGACAATCTAGGAAGACGCTTTCGCGCTATGCAAGGCAGCTGATTCGCCTAAATTTAGTGGATGAGTCGATTCGGCGGCGCGACTCCTAGCTCAAAGGCGGTGGGGGTTGGACACAGCACGCGAATGATGTGTCGTTACCCCCAACCGGCCCAACAGGGTCCTTGATGGTCAATCCTGTACAGTTAAGGCCGAAACCAAATATGCACGCAGACCGCGAGGCGCTCGAGCATATTGCCCGTGCCGTGCAAGGGCGCGTGTTGCGCGGGACAGGCTCGCTGTCGCCGGCAGGCGCGCTCGGGCTGGAGACGCTCTCCTTGAGCCGCGCCAGCGTCGAGGCGCTGCTCGAAGCCATGCCCGCCGCGATCGGCATTCTCGCCCATGGTGACCTCATTTATGCGAATGCCGCCTTCGCCTATGCCTTCGGCTACCGGTCCTTTGACGAGCTCGCCGCCGCGGGGGGCCTCGAGGCCATCGTTCCCGGCGGCGTGTCCCTGCTCAGCGCAGACACACATAACGGACGGGAGCGGAGGGTCGCTATTGAGGCACTGACCCGCGGCCGCAGGCGTCTCAAGATCAGCTTCGACGTGAAATCTCTCGCGGGCGAGCTTGAGCTTCTCCGCCTCGTCGATGGCGCGGTGCTCGACACCGAGACGCCGGCCAATCCTCAGCCCCAGCCCGTTGCCGAGGCCGAGGAGGCAAAGGAGGACTTCGATGCGGCCGCCGTCGCACGGCGCCTCGATTTTCTCGCCAAGGTCAGCCACGAGGTGCGCACGCCGCTCAACTCGATTCTCGGCTTCACCGAGCTCATGCTTGAGGAGCGCCTCGGCGCCATCGGCAATCCGCGTTACCGCGGATATGTCGAGGACATCCATCAGAGCGGGCTCTACGCGCTGAGCCTGCTCAACGACCTACTCGACATTTCCAAGATCGACGCCGGCAAGATCGATCTCGACTTCACCGCGGTCGATCTGCCGGAGCTCGTCGAGGCTTGCGTCAACAGTCTGCAACCGCTTGCCAAGCGCGAGCGCATCCTACTCAGAACGTCGTTAGCGCCCAATCTTCCGGCAGTGATCGCCGACCGGCGGCGGCTCAAACAGATCCTGCTCAACCTCCTCTCCAACGCCATCAAGTTTACCAATGCCGGCGGCCAGGTGATCGTTTCGGCAAGAGTGATCGACGGCGGCGACTTGAGATTGCGCGTGCACGATACCGGGGTGGGCATGACCGAGGACGACGTCGCCGCCGCCATGCAGCCCTTCCACCAACTTGACACGGCGCCACGCAAACAGGCCGGAACCGGCCTTGGGCTCCCCGTTACCAAGGCGCTCATCGAGATGAACAGGGCGCGGCTCGTGATTGCCAGCGAGCGGGGAGCCGGGACCTCGGCAGATGTGATCTTTGCCAAGGACCGCTTGGCCGCGCCGTAACGCTTCCTCCGCGGCAGCCGGCAGCTTTTCATCTTTCATATGAGTGAAGACTGCATTCCTTGCGCGTATTATTGACCTTTATCTGGAGACATCCCCTACAAGTATTTTGGGGTCATATTGACGCTTAGATATTTTTACTTGGATTATGAAGCTTAGAAGGCTTCTAAATGAAGAAAATCATGACTTTATCGTTGACTTATGGCCGGCTCACGCCTTAAGCCGAAATGTGCCTTTTTGAGTCATGAAGGCCTGGATCCGATACCGGGGCCTTGACCCCCGGGCCATTGGGAGAGGTGAGCATGCAAATTTCCTCAGTGCGGCGTGCCCTGCTCGCGCTTCTTGCCGTCGTCCTTGTCCCTACCTTCAGCCAGGCTGCCCGGGGCGGCGAGACGCAGGAAGTGAACGTCTACTCCTACCGCCAGACTTATCTCATCGATCCGCTGTTCAAGAAGTTCACCGAGGAGACCGGCATCAAGGTCAACGTCATCTTCGCCGAGAAGGGCCTGATCGAGCGCATGGCGGCGGAAGGGCGCAACAGCCCCGCCGATCTTTTGCTCACCGTCGATGTCGGAAATCTGATGCAGGCGAAGGAAGCGGGCGTCGGCCAAGCGGTCCACTCGGAAGCCCTGGAGAAAGAGATCCCGGCGGCCTACCG
The DNA here is from genome assembly GCA_035260285.1 of Methyloceanibacter sp. Lineage (GTDB taxonomy): Bacteria > Pseudomonadota > Alphaproteobacteria > Rhizobiales > Methyloligellaceae > Methyloceanibacter. The sequence continues at coordinate 6,952 of DATFVP010000283.1, read as the reverse complement.
CGACAGCGATGGAATTTGGTGGGCGCTCACCCGCCGCGCTCGCGTCGTCTATGCCTCGAAGGATCGAGTGAAGCTCGACGCGATCACCTATGAGGACCTCGCCGATCCGAAATGGCGCGGCAAGATCTGCATCCGCTCAGGCCAGCACGTCTACAACGTGGCGCTGATTGCCTCGATGATCGCAGCTCACGGCGAGGCGGAAACCGAGACCTGGCTGAAAGGCCTCAAGGCCAATCTTGCGCGCAAGCCCGCAGGCGACGACCGCATGCAGGTCAAGGGCGTCTATTCCGGCGAATGCGATCTCGCCGTCGGCAACACTTATTACATGGGCGCCATGCTCAAGAACGACAAAGAGCCCGAGCAGAAGGACTGGGCGAACTCGGTCAACATGCTTTTCCCCAACACCAATGACCGCGGCACGCACGTGAACATCTCGGGCGCGGTACTCGCCAAGAATGCCCCGAACAAGGACAACGCCCTCAAGCTGATGGAATTCCTGGCCTCCGACGAAGGCCAAGAGATGTACGCCGACGTGAACAACGAATACCCGGTGAAGGAGGGCGTGCCCTGGTCGGAGCTAGTCAAGTCGTGGGGACCCTTCAAAGCCGATCCAATCTCGCTCAACGAGATTGCCGCCTTGCGCAAGAAAGCAAGCGAGCTCGTCGACAAGGTCGGCTTCGATGACGGTCCGAGCTCATGAGGGGGATTTTTCGATGAGCATCCACAACAAGATCGACAAGATAGGACGGGTGCTGGTAACGCCGCCGCGCAAGACCGGGGCGGAGTGGCTGGTCGGCGTCGGCTTCCGCTGTTGGCTCGCCGGCTATGACACCGGTGACATCGCCTGCTGGGAGACCGGGTGGAATGCCTATGCCCGCGTGCTCGGCGCGGAACGGGCGAAGCGGGCGGTGACCGAGCTTGCCTGTTGGGTGAGGGTCGTGCGGACCTCGGCCTCGCGCAAGATCGAATATTACCCGTTCGGCTGCGCTGGCTTCTGCCGCGACGAGTGCATGGCGATTTCGCTGATCGCCGCCTCGCAGCACCATCGCTGTCCGGCGATGCGCGCTTGCGCGCTGGCGTTGACCGGATCGAGCCTGGTCGAGCCTATCATCGACGCTGCCGACGCCTTTGCCGATGCTCTGCAGGAGGCTGACCAGCTCCTGTCGCCAGAGGCCGTTGCCGCGCTTGCCGCACCGTTGGACGGGGCACGCCGCGATTGCCGGACGCTGCGCAACTGAGCGGATCGCGTCCAAACTCTATGCGTCGCTACGTCGCGCGGCTGCGCGGCAGCGGCAATTTCGCTTGGTCAGTCGCTGCCTCCATCATCTCACTGATCGCCATTGCCCCAGTGCTCGCCATCTTCGTGCTCGCGCTCCAGTCGAGCGGCGATACCTGGCCCCATCTCGTCGCCAATGTGCTGCCAGGCGCGTTACGCCGCACGCTCGAGCTGATGGCCGGCGTCGGCGCGCTGACCCTCCTGATCGGCACCGGCACGGCCTGGCTTGTCACCATGTACCGCTTCCCTGGGCGAAGCCTGTTCCAATGGCTGCTGCTCCTGCCGCTCGCCATTCCGACCTACATCATCGCCTATTGCTATCTCGAGCTGTTCGACTATTCCGGCGCGCTGCAGACCATGCTGCGCGAGCTGTTCGGCTGGCACAGCGCCAAGGACTACTGGTTCCCCGACATCAGGAGCGTTGGCGGCGCCATCTTCGTGATGAGCATGGTGCTCTACCCCTACGTCTACGTCACCGCGCGCGCGAGTTTTCTCGCACAGTCGGTCTGCGTGCTCGAGGTGAGCCGCACGCTCGGCCGGAGCGCGGCAGCAACCTTCTTCGAGGTGGCTCTGCCGCTGGCGAGACCTGCGCTTGCCGCAGGCGTGGCGCTCGCGCTGATGGAAACCCTGAACGACATCGGCGCGGTCGAGTTCTTCGGCGTGCGCACGCTTACCGTAGCCGTTTATGACACCTGGCTTGACCGCAATAGCTTGGTGGGCGCGGCCCAAATCGCCTGCATCATGCTCGCCTTCGTCTTCGCCGTTCTCTCGATCGAACGTGCCATGCGTGTCAATCGGCGCTACCATCACACGACCGGTCGCTATCGCCATCTCCCACAGGACCGGCTGCCTGGCGCAGCGGGAGGGCTTGCTGCGGCCGCCTGCGCGCTCCCAGTGCTTTTCGGATTCCTGTTGCCAGCCTCGGTGCTGATCCACGACGCGCTTGCCCATATCTCCGCCGGGCTTGCGCCTGAGTTCTGGGATGCCGCGCTGCACAGCCTGCTGCTCTCCGCTACTTCCGCCTGCGTTGCCGTTACCTTTGCCGTGACCCTCGGCTATGCGCGCCGGCAGACGAGATCGAAGCTGATCCACACTTTGAGCGTGATCCCGGCCATCAGCTATGCCGTTCCCGGCACCGTGCTCGCCATTGGGCTCTTGATCCCGCTTGCCCGGCTCGACAACAGCGTCGACGCGCTCATGCGATCGCTGTTAGACGTGCCGACGGGCCTCCTGCTCTCAGGGAGCGCATTTGCCATGGTGCTCGCCTACGCCATCCGCTTCCTCGCAGCGTCTCTCGGTGCGGTCGAGGCCGGCTTGAGCAAGATCTCGCGCAATACCGACGCCGCGGCGCGGACTCTTGGCGCCACGATCAGCGAAACCCTGTGGCGGGTGCATCTGCCACTGCTCCGCCCAGCGCTTTGCGCTGCCACCCTCCTCGTCTTCGTCGATTCGATGAAGGAGCTTCCGGCCACGCTGCTGCTCCGTCCGTTCGACTTCGACACGCTTGCCACCGAGGTGTTCACCCTTGCCTCGCTCTACCGCTACGAGGAAGCCGGACTGTCGGCGCTCACCATCGTGGTTGTCAGCCTCGCCCCAGTTCTCCTTTTGCATGGTATCATTGTCGCAGGGCGCCCTGGGGCCTTGAGCAGCCGCCGGGCGGCGGCCTCAAGCGCGGGGGCAGCCGCGGCAAAGGGGCTTTCCATCGCCCAATAAATTGAGGGCAGCGGGCTCGCTATCTCCGGCCAATCGGGCTAAAACCTCCTGGGGCCTTGGGCGGCACATGAAATGGTCGCGCTTCTCCTTTTTGGGGCGGCAAGGAAACGGGTGGATCTCACGGCATGAAGCCTAGCCAGCTGCCATGGAAATGGCTTCTCGTCGGCCTGCTCGCGGTTCTCGTTTTCGCCATCGCCCTCATTCCCTGGCTGATCGGCGACACCTCGCGCTTCGGGGATCGCATCGCTTCGGAGCTGTCGGCGTGGACCGGAGGCGAGGTCAAATTCGTTGGGCCGGTGCGCGTGCGCTTCCTGCCTGACGTCTCGGTGCGCGGCCAGCTGGAGGTGCAGGACAGCACCAGGCTTCCTGCGGTGCAGACGCTGATAGTCAGGGAAGCCAAAGTCTCGCTGGACCTTGTCGATCTCCTGCGCGGCCGTATCACCATCGATGCGCTCCGCCTGCTCAAGCCGCGCATCACCTTGCGCGATACGTCTCTGGCAGGTGCTTCGGCGGCGACTCCCGCACAGGACCTGATCACCAGCCTGCTTGGCGGTGCGCCTGTGCGCGTCTTGCATGTGCGCAATGGCAGGATCACGCTGCCCGCGGATCGCAGCGGCGCCATCAAGGACATCTACGCCCATATCGACGCCGGCAAAGACACCGGAGCCGTCTCGGGTTTCGGCTCCTTCGCTTACAAGGACACGACAATGCGGTACTCGCTGGAGAGCGGATCGCCCACGGCGAGCGGCGGGGTGGAGAGTTTTCCGCTCGCGCTCATGCTCTTCTCCAAGCCTCTCCGCGTAAGATTGAACGGTACGGCGTCCTATGCGGGCGAGTTCAAGCTCGACGGCGACATGCAGGCAGAGATCGACGATGGGCGCAAGTTGCTCAACTGGCTCGGCGTGAGACTGCCGCCCGGCGACAGCTTGAAGGGGTTCTCGGCATCAGGCGCCTTCCATCTTGCCGGACTGGCGCTCACCTTCGACGACGGAACCTTCACGCTCGACGGCAACAAGGCCGTAGGCCTGCTTGCGCTCAGCGCGAGAGGATTGCGGCCACGCGTTGAAGGCACGCTCGCCTTCGACCGGCTAACGCTCGATCCTTATCTCGGCAAAGCCAGTTCGAGCGATGGCGCACCCTCCACGGCATCGACGGCTTCCTTCCCCTTCAATCGGCCCCTGCTGCAATTTATTGACGCGGATCTGCGCATTTCGGCTGCTGCCATCGACGCCGGCGCTCTCAAGCTCGGACGGGGCGGTTTCACCGTCAGCGCCAAGCAAGGCGTGGTGGCAAGCGAGGTTGGTGAGCTCGAATTGTGCGGCGGCTCGGCCGACGGCAGGCTTGACGTCGATCTCTCTCAGCCAAGCAAACAGGTGAACCTCGTCGCCAATCTGGACAATGTTGCCATCAACACCTGTCTCCAGCCGCTTTCACTCGCGGCCCCGATCAGCGGCAACGCCAACGTCAAGACCGAGCTTGCCGCTCAGGGCAGCGATCCTTCGCTATTCACCGGGTCTCTCGCCGGAACCCTCAAGCTTAAGGCGAAAGACGGCGCGGTGCCGGTCGACTTCGCCCGACTTCTGGCGGGACCAACGCCGCTCAACGACGACGGTTGGAGCCACGACAATGCCACGCCGTTCGATCAGCTCGATGCCGATTGCCGTCTCGGCACAGGCCATATCTGGTGCCAGTCCTTGAGCATGCGCACGCCTCAGGGCACGATTTCCGGAGCCGGGGACGTCGATGTGACGAAGCGGACGCTCGATTGGAGTCTCGCGGTGGCGAGCCCACTTGGTCCGGCAGGGGCTTCGCAATTGACTCAAGCGGAGGCGCCAAAGGTCTCGATCCGCGGATCGCTGTTGCAGCCCATCATCCGCAGAGCGGATCGTCCGACGCTGGGCGATGGCAGCTTGCCGACGGGCTCGACGGGACCGCAGGTGGTGCCGCACTGAGCTTGGCGAGTGATTTTGACCGAACACCAATGAAGAGCGTCATGCCAGCCAATTGCCGTTTTTATGCGGTGGCGCTTTCCGCAGCCTGGCTCGTGCTCGCCTCGCCGGGCGCCAGCGCGCAAGATGCCCCAGCCACAGAGAGCAAGCCGGGCGGCGGCACTCTCTCCATCGCCACTTGGGGCGGGGCCTATGGCCAGTCGCAGGAGATCGCCTATTTCCAGCCGTTCACGCAAAAAACCGGCGTCAAGATCAAGACCGAGACCTATGACGGCACGCTTGCAGCGATCAAAGACAAGATCGGCGCAGGCTCTTCGCCCTTCGACATTGTCGACCTGTCGCAGGGCGCGCTCGATGCGCTCTGCCGCGATGGGCTGATCGAGCCGATCGACAGTTCGACGCTGACCTCAGGCCCCGCCGGCCAGAGCGTAAGCGACGATTTTCTCCCAGGGGGCATCAATTCTTGCGGCATCGCCAGCGTTGCCTGGTCGACGGCAATCGCCTTCGACCGCCAGGCCTTCACCAAGGCGCAGCCTTCCAAGATCGCCGACCTCCTGGACATCCAGCGCTTCCCGGGAAAGCGGGCGTTGCCCAATAGCCCGCGCTACACGCTCGAGCTTGCACTGCTCGCCGATGGCGTCGATCCCGCCGACATCTATACCCAGCTCGGGACGCCGGAGGGCGTAGACCGCGCCTTAAAGGCTCTCGACAAGATCAAGGCGCAGATCCTGTGGTGGGACAAGGCGGAAGACGCCATCTCCATGCTGATGCAGCGCAAGGCATCGATGGCGGCGGGCTATAGCGGCCGCATCTTCCGCGCCGCGGTCGGCGCCCGCCAGCGCATCGACGTGATGTGGGACGGCCAGATCTATGACCTCGATCTGTGGGCGATCCCGAAAGCGGCTGCCAACAAGGACGAGGCCAAACGTTTCATCGCCTTTGCCACCGAGCCGGCCCAGATGGCGGCACAAGCCGCGCTGATCGCCTATGGGCCGATGCGCAAATCGGCGATCGCGCTCGTCGGCAAGCATCCTTCGCTCGACATCGACATGAAGGGCTATCTGCCTACTGCGCCGGACAATTTCCGCAAAGCCCTCCGCTTTGACGAGGCTTGGTGGAACGAGCATGGCGGAGAGCTCGCCACGCGGTTCCAAACCTGGCGCGATCAGCCCGTGGCCACCGATGCAAAGGTCGCAACCCCGGACGGAAAGCCTTCCGCCGCGGACGCCAAATCCAAAGCGACAGAGGCAAAGCCCTCGGCCACCGAGGAAAAGTCCAAGCCCGGCGATGCGAAGGCAGCGACCGCCGACGAAAAGCCCAAGCCGGCGGACGCCAAGCCCTCGACGCCGGAGGCGCAAACCGGCTCCGTGCCTGACGCGGCGTCGAAGCCGGCTCCGAACCAGCGACGGTAAAAATTGTCCCCTGGCCCTAGGGGCTTGTGCTGTCACCCAACTGCCACAAAGCGCGCCGGCCCAACCGGCCTGTCTCGCTGTTCGCCGGCGAAGGGCGACAATCCCCTCAAACGCACTCCGCTTCACTCGCGTGCTCGCGGCTGGGGCCTATGCATCTGACGCGATGACCGAATCCTGATCGCTCGCGTGCGTCGGGATGGGTTCGGCGCCTCCGCCGCTGCGAAGGCGCACGATGGTCGGCGCGCGCCTTCGAATTGCGACGTGGAACGGCGTTCAGGCCATCGACAAGAAAATACGAAAGAGTGTGAACTCCCGTTTGCTTTGCCGTCGTCGTTGCGTCATCCTTCTTGTTCGGAGAGATTCTCGCTTGGGTATCCCGGCAGGCTCTCTGGCACAGAATGCACCACCAAGGTGGGCGCGTCGCCCGCTTGACCGTAGGTCTCGGCGAACGCTACGTCGATGGGGACAGCACTGCCGGGGCGGGGCCGGCAGTGCACCCAGCTCTCCTCTGGCATCGTCTGCTTTTGGCACTTAATTGCACGCTAAACTCGATTAGCGTTCTAGCTGTGATCTGCGCTGGGCGTTCCAATGCTGAGTCGGAA